>SCQA01000232.1 GCA_004298725.1 bacterium | reverse complement strand
ATACAGTATCCTTTTTCCCTTGACAAAACCTTTCAGTTGTTTTATCTTGCCTCTACCTTAGAAACCAGTAACGTAACAAATGGCACTTTTTGTTGCCGCAGTTTAAGAGATGATACGTTTGGCGGTCAGTCAATGCGCGCGGTTGGCGCGCGGTAATTACTCTGTCTGTAAAGCTCAGTATTTAACGCCACTTAGGGGCCGCACACAGGATGCTACTCTCTTATCTGCCTGTACTTATAATGATTGGGTTTGTTTCTTTCATGGCCATTGCCGTGCTTCTAATGAGCGCGGTTTTTAGCCCCAAGAACCCGTATCATGAAAAGCTCATAGCGTGGGAATGCGGCCTTGAACCTGTTGGTGAAGCCAACAAGGGGCGTTTCCGCGTACACTTCTTTGTAATCTCCATACTTTTCGTTATATTCGACGTAGAAACGCTTTATCTCTTTCCTTGGGCCACTTTGCTCGCCGACAAAAGCATATCCGGCTTTATTTTCGTTGAAATGATTATATTTGTAGCCGTGCTTGCCCTCGGCCTTATATACGCTTGG
The DNA here is from genome assembly GCA_004298725.1 of bacterium. Taxonomy (GTDB): domain Bacteria; phylum Desulfobacterota; class GWC2-55-46; order GWC2-55-46; family GWC2-55-46; genus SCQA01. The sequence continues at coordinate 1,452 of SCQA01000232.1, read as the reverse complement.
GCAAAGGGCGCGCTTGAGTGGGTTTAACCGCGTTTTTAGCGCGTATGCGGCAACGTAAATTCAAATAAGGTTTTTTATCAATGACTACGGTTAAGGGCAATTTAGAAGATTCATTCTTTTTCACGACGCTTGAAAACGTCGCGGACGTTTTACGGAAGAGTTCTGCCGTAAATAAGATAAATGAAAACTATATCAAGAACTACGTAACCAATTGGGGCAGGTCGTCGTCGCTTTGGCCCATGACGTTCGGCCTTGCGTGCTGTGCCATTGAAATGATAGCGACCGCGTGTTCGCGCTACGATACTGACAGGATGGGCATAGTCTTCAGGCCCACTCCACGCCAATCGGACGTAATAATAATAGCCGGAACCATGACTAAAAAGATGGCTCCGCTCGTTAAAAGGCTCTACGACCAGATGGCGGAGCCGAGGTGGGTTATAGCAATGGGCGGGTGCGCCTCCGCAGGCGGGCCTTACAATACTTATTCGGTGGTTCAGGGCACTGACCTTGTCATTCCGGTTGACGTGTATGTTCCGGGTTGCCCGCCGAGGCCGGACGCGCTTCTTTACGGGTTTTTGCTTCTTATTGAAAAGATAATGAAAGAAACTCCGCATATCCTTGACGAGAGAAATATCAAGGTCAGGTAAATGAAAGCAGAAGAACTTATACAACAGGTGAGGCACGTTTTCAGGGATGAGGTCGCAAGCTCCTCCATTTTCAGGGGCGAGGCAACCGTTGTCATTGATAAAAAATCCCTTAAAGCGCTATGTACGTTTTTACGGACCGAACCTGATATATACATGAACTACTTTGTGGACGTTCTCGGGGCGGATTATCTGCCTCTAAAGCCGCGCTTTGAGGTTGTCTATCATATGTATTCCATAACCAAAAAGCACAGAATACGCGTAAAGGTAAAGCTTGACGAAGGCGATACCATACCGACCGTATCCGACATCTGGCCGGCGGCGAATTGGCCGGAGAGGGAAACTTACGATATGTTCGGCATAATCTTCGAGGGGCACGCAAACCTTACGAGAATATATCTTGCAAATGACTGGCAGGGGCACCCGTTAAGAAAGGATTATCCGCTGAAGGGTTTTAAAGACAAGTACAACCCGTTTGGCGAAGAAAAACCGGAAGAAGAATAAAGAAAGACAGTGATTAGCGGATAGGGTTGGGGTTTTTCCCTTCCCCCCCCCTTGAGGGGGAAGGCCGGGATGGAGGGATTTAAAGGCAGTGATTAGTGAACAGTGAAGAGTGAATAGTAAATTGTAAAAGATGGGCGCGCGGGTAAAAATGACAGACAACGGCAATAACGGAATTATAACAACTAAGGAAATGACCCTGCACATGGGGCCTCAGCACCCGTCCAGCCACGGTGTTTTGCACCTTGAGTTGGATATGCAGGGCGAGCAGATATTAAACGTAAGGCCTGAAATCGGCTATTTGCAC
>SCQA01000231.1 GCA_004298725.1 bacterium | reverse complement strand
ATGAAAGAGAGCGCGAAGAGGGCTGTAAAGCCGAGCGCGACGTCGAAGCGTCCGGCCTGATGCAGAATGAAGCCGGCGGTAAAAGTGGAGCCTATGGCCACGAAGCCGAGTATTTTGCTCCTCCAGCCGAAATATTCGCCGCGTTTGTCGTTAGCCACAAGGTCGGCCATAAGGCTTGCCCACGCCGGGTTCGCAAACGAGCCAAGCGACGTGAAAAGCGTAACGACCGCGATAAAAATAACGGCGGTGCCGGAGCCGAACCAGTAGAGCGCGGCCATAGGCAAAAGCATAAGCGCTTGCAAAAAGACGAATATGTTTATTACTCGAGAACGGGAACGGAGCTTTTCGGTAATGTCGGCGCTTTTCAGTTGAGTCAAAGACGAAACAAGGTTGGGTACGGAGGCAAGCGCCGCCACGTGAGCTACTCCGCCGCCGAGAATAAGCAGAAACGGCGTGAAATAGTCCTGTGTAAAGCCGGTCATGAGGCTTGTAAATACTCCGTCAACCATGGAATATTTGAGGCTTTTTTTTGTTTTTTCGTCTTTTATAACCATAATAACGCTTTCCGGCGATTATACGCCCTAATTTTTTATTTTCTCATATTTCAGACGGTTAATCCACGACTTTTGTAGCATTTTACGTTAACGGAATTTGCGGTGCGAAGAAGCGCGTGTGTTTTTTTGCTTGAAAACGGCACTGCCGAAGCACAATTAACTTGACAATGTCGTTTGCCATATGATAGCAATACTCTGTTTTACTTTCTAAAATCCCGACATAAAAAACAAGCGGTATAAAAATTCCGTCAGGTTAGCCGAGCCATGCTGGATATTAACATAACAGTGCTGTATCAGATATTCGGGTATTTTGCGTTACTGGTTATTTTAAACCAGTTGCTTTACAAGCCGATACTGCGAATATTAAAAGAGCGGGCCGATAAGACAACCGGAGAGCTTTCTACTGCCGCAGGCCTCGAAAAAGAGGCTGACGAAGGCATGGTTGCCTATGACAAGAAGATAAAAGACGCGACCATCAAAGGCCTTGAGGAAAAGAACCGCCTCATGCAGGAGGCCTTGAAGGCGCAAAAAGGCATGATAGAACATGCCAACATCGAGATAGCGGTTGAGCTTGGCGCTACAAAAAAGCGCGTGGCGCTGTCGCGCGACAGCGCGCTTGTCGCGGTCAAGGGCGAAACGCAGACCATTTCAAAGACCATTGCTGAGAAGCTTCTTGACAGGAAGTTCGCCGCGTTTTTCTTCTTTTTTATATCAGTTCATGTTCTTCAGGCGCTTGCGTTTGCCGAGGAACATGGCGGCGGGCACGCAGAAGAAGGTCCTGGCGAGTTCTGGCGCATAGTGACCTTCGTTATTCTGGTAATCGGTTTTTTAATCCTCTGGAAAAAGCTTATTAGCGTTCAGCTTAACAAGAGGGCTGACGGCATAAAAAAAGACATCGAAGACGCTAATTCAGCAAGGGCGGCGGCGGAGCAAAAGGCAAACGCGTACAGGCAAAAACTTTCCTTGCTGGAACAGAAGATAGCTGAAATAACCGGCCAGTTGAGAAAAGAGGGCGAGGCTGAAAAAGACAGGATACTGCGCGAGACCGAGGAAGCGGTAAGAAAGTTTAAAGAACAGGCTAAAATGACGGTAGAGCAGGAAATTAAAAAGGCAAGAATTGAAATTCAATCAGAGGTAGCCGCGCTTGCCGTTAAAATGGCCGAGGAAATTCTTAAAAAAGAGATACAGCCTGAAGATCAAGAAAGGCTTATAAAAAGCTCCGTTGAAAGATTGAGGCTTAACTGATGAAAGGCGCGGCGGTGGCAAAGAGGTTCGCAAAGGCGCTTTTTGAAATAGGCGTTGAAGAGCATACCGAGGAGCGTTACGCTAACGAGCTTAGGGACGCGGTCGCCGTATTTAAGGGCAACCCGGAGCTGTACAGGCTGTTTTTGAACCCGATGTATAAGATTACGGAGAGGGAAGCGCTTATTGGTTCAATCGGGTCGGCTTTGGCATTCTCCCCCAACGTATTGAAGTTTTTTAAAATACTAATACAGACAAGAAATATAAAATTTCTTGAAGAAATACTTGCCGCTTACCGGCGTTTTGAAGACGAGGCCGCCGGAAGGGTCAGGGCCGTTGTCGAGTCGCCTTCCGATATAACCCCGGCTCTCGTGGAAGAGCTTAGAGGCAAGCTGAAGGCTATTGTAAATAAAGACGTTGTCATAGCGCATAAGAAAAACCCCGATATGATCGGCGGCCTTGTGGTAAGAATGGGCAACACAGTGATGGATTCAAGCCTTAAAACCCAGCTTGAGGCAATGAAGAAAAAAATAGTGGAAGGAGTAGCTTGATATGATAAAGGCCGAAGAGATAAGCGCTCTTATAAAATCGCAGATAAAAGGCTTTGAAAAAGAGGTAGACATACAAGAAGTAGGCTCCGTAATATCCGTAGGAGACGGCATAGCGAGAATATACGGTCTTGAAAACGCGATGGCCGGAGAGCTTCTTGAGTTTCCCGGCGGTCTTACAGGCATGGTGCTTAACCTTGAAGAAGACAACGTCGGCGCGGCCATATTCGGCGCTGATTACACCATCAAAGAAGGCGACACTGTAAAAAGAACCGGTAAGATAGTCGAGGTGCCGGTAGGCGAGGGCCTTGCCGGAAGGGTCGTAAACGCGCTTGGCCAGCCCATAGATGAAAAGGGGCCGCTTAAATCAAAAACGACGCGCCGCGTGGACATAAAGGCGCCCGGCATAGTGGCGAGAAAGTCCGTTAAAGAGCCGC
>SCQA01000230.1 GCA_004298725.1 bacterium | reverse complement strand
TTTCGGCCTTTCTCCCGAAAGGCCTCTTCCTCGCGCTTGCTCGGCACGACAGAGCCGTTCAAATCCCGCGTTTCTCCGTGCTAATTCTGGCGGAGAGAGAGGGATTTGAACCCCCGGTCCCGTATAAACGGGACAACTGATTTCGAGTCAGCCCCCTTCAGCCTCTCGGGCATCTCTCCTTAATAAAAACCGCGAATGGTAAATTGTGAATAGTGAATTGTATACAGTAACGGATACAATAATCGCTTACCTTTAGCTATTCACCCTTCACCTTTCACAATCCTCTTAACTTTAACTACTTTAACTTCAGGGCCGGAGCCTCAAGCTCTACGCCGAATCTGTCGCTCTTGAAAGAGTTAAAGTCCGTCATGGTCTTAAAAATCCAGCCTTTCGTAACGGCCTTATCCCCGCTGTATAGGGTAATCAGAACCGCCGGATTCCTTGCCTCGTTGCTCCTTGTCTCTATGGTTGTTGCCGTCATTGCGTAATCAGGCACAACTGCGTCAAGCTTCAATTTAAAGCCGTCTTTTCCGAGGTCAACTGAAGAACCTACTTTAAGGCTTATAACCGACGACTGCTTTGAAACGTTGTCAACAACTTTAACCTTTGCGTCCTTCCACTTTGACTTTACCGCGTCGGATAGCCTGACCTCTTTTTGCCCTTTTAACCCGGCGTGCGCCACCTGATGCTTTGAAACGTCAGACGCGTCAACCGGAGGATGCCCCTCAGGCTTTTGGCCAATGGCGTGCTTAGCGTCCATTGGCGCAGTCATAGGCGCGGCCTGATTAGAAGCAGACTGTAAAGCCGCAGGAGCCTGAGCCACGGCCACCGGCTGTGCCGCGCTTCCGGTGTCAGGCGCCTTCTCCTTCTTTTCGCCGCAACCCGTTACCGTAAACACCAAACCGGCTGAAAGAAGAACAGCCGCGGCGATATTTCTGTTAAAAAAGATTCCTTTTGTGCTCATTGTTGTACCCACCTCCATGCTTAATTAGAACAAATTTTATACCACACTACTGACGCGAATTAAAGAAAAAACTTGGACTTATCTTTTAAGCGAGTTAAGCCATATCTTCTCAAAATCTTCGTAAGGGACATAAAGCGCGGATTGAATTGACGCGTCTAAGCTCTGGCCTTTGGCAAGCTCCTCAAAAATCCTTCTTACGCCGGAGATGCCGTACTCTCGTATTATGTATTTTGTGGCGGAAAGGCTTAATAGGTACGCCGCGTTGGCGCTCTGGCCGCCAAAACCCATGAACGACCCTTCAAGGTGCCTTAGTGAAACCTTGTTAGTAAGCGCCAACGCCTTTAAATCTTCTTTAAAAAGGCTCTCGTCCTGCCCTTCTTCATACTGGGCAATGCCCTCGTTCAGCCACGTCGGCGCCCTGCCATGTGAAATCCTATGCACCACGGCGTGCGTGTACTCGTGCAATATTACCTTTTCAAGAAGCTCGGTCTTGTCGGTTATGCCGCCTGACGGCACCTTCAACCTGCCGTCGTAAATAGCCCCTGCCCACGCCGGCGCCCTTGTAATATCGCGGAACTGCTCTCTTGAATATAGCACCGCCTCTATTTTGTCTTCAGGGTAAAAGCCTATCTCCGCGCCAACTTTTAAATACGCCGCTTCAAGAAGGATTCCAATCAACTGCCCCGCCACCGGGTTTTCGCCGCCGTCATACTTAACAACAAAGTGGCCGCCGTCTTTGCTGTACATGCCGCTCTCTGCACTGCGCTCGGCAGAGTTTCTTGCCACGGTTACGCGGTATTGCTCAACCTGAGCCGCCTTTTGCTCTTCGCCTGAACCGTCTTTCTGCTCCGTAGCCTTTGGCACAGCGGCAACATGTTCCGGTAAAGACGTCTTGGAAATTACGGTAATCGCTATCGGAGATGTTTGCGCGCCGGAATTAACGGCTGTGTCGGACGTGACGGGCTGAACCTGCCGTAGCGCCGCTTCATGCGGTTTCATGTAAAAAAACCTGTACCCTGCCGCGGCAAACACCATAAAAAATAGAACCGCTATAATTACGGACGCAAAAGAGCCGCCGCTTTGATTTGAAAAAACGGCAAAAAAACGGCCCTCCGGCAAGCGCTCCGGCCTAACCGGGCGCGCAAAGTTCTCGTTCATTTTTACAGCCTCTTTCTCATCTTAACGGCGCCGAGTATTAGGTTTGAAATTACGGTTACGAAAGAGAGTTCGTCGTCGGTGAATTCTTTTGTAACGACGGTCTGGACATTAAGCGCGCCGAACGGCTCGCCGGAAAGAAACATGGGGTACGAATACATTGTCTTGATTCTGTACTGCTCCTCGTGCGTCTCTGGAAAATATCTGTAACGTGAATCTTTGGAAACATCGCTGATAAAAAGAGGCGTTTTTTCCTTTAGTGCCGAGCCTGTGATGCCTTCGCCAAGCTTGAGTTTAGCCTTGCCTACGGCCTCCTGCGCGAGCCCGTGCGTGGCGCGAAGCACAAGGAATTCGCCGTCCCATAAATATATTGAACAGATGTCGACGCCGAGCCTTCTCGCCGTCTTTTCAACCACGCCCTTTAAAACTTCGTCAAGATCGTAGTCGGAAGAAGCAAGCATGCTGATTTCCTCAAGCGTTAAAATCTCTTTTCTCTCTCTGTCGGCGCGCTCAGCCTCGAAGAAAAACTTGCCGGATTCGTCGAAAACAAGCGGCAGAAGACTCTCTTTTGAAAAATGCGGGTTTATAGCCCTGCTCGCGGAAGGGGCAGACCTGTACTCTGAAAAACCGCACGTGCATGAAACTTTAATACGGTAGTCGTCTACACGGCTTGTCTTCATCTTCTTGCCGCACTTTCTGCACCTGATTATTGACTCCATGCCCCCTCCGGTAAACGTACGTTACTGCAAATAATCCGCGATAAACAACGTAGAGGTATCCGTTACTATTCACGTCTTTAAAACCTAAATCCCGGCCGGAAGTTTTACGCTTACTTCCTTGCCAACAGGCCCAAGCGGAACAAGCGCCACGCCGTCGAGCTTAACGCTTATTCCGGCGGCGTTGCCAACGGTTAACAAAAAACCCTTTGACGCCTTCCACGTTGCCAACTGCCCCTTGCGTAAAAAGACCTCGAACGGAGGGTTGGAATCTATTCCTACTTTTACCCAGATAGGCTCCGAGGCTGTAATTTCAAGCACGCGCGCGCTCTCGGCGCTTTGCGCCTGCGCCTCTTTTTTCGTGCCGCCTACGTCGGGCGTTTTTATCGCAGTTGCGGGAGCAACTGGTTTACGCCGCGCGTCTTCAGTTTTTACAACTTCATCCTTCTTGCGCTCTGTTTGCTTTACAACGGCCTGAACAGCTAAAACATCTGTCTTCTCGGGCGCTGAATTTTTAGGTTGAACCTTTAGGGCGGTTTGAGCCTGACGCTGGGCCGTAACCGTTACAGTGTCTTGTGCTGACTGCTCCGCCGGAACCTGCGCCTGCACGGGCGCTTGCGGCTCCGCCGGAACTTTTACGCCCGCGTGCTGAACCGCGGGCGCGACGCGCACGGTCTTTTTAGAAAAAGCAAAATACGCAATTGCTATAATCAACATCGCAACCCCTGCCGCCGCCACTGCTACCGCGCGCGGATTTGCCGGAAGGGGTATTTTTTTAGATGACTTGACGCGCTCTTTGTGCGACGTTTCAGCGCCGTGCGACCTTTCTTTCATAAACTGCTCAAAGCGCAACGCGGCGTCCACCTCGTCCAGACCGAGACACTTGCAGTAGTTCTTTATAAAACCTTTTGTAAAGGTGCCGTGAGGGAGGTTGTCGTAGTCATTGGCCTCCAAAGCTTCGAGGTATTTCATAGGCACCCGCGTAGCCGCCTGTATGCTCAAAAGGCTGACGCCGCGATGTTCCCTCTCTCTTTTTAGATATTCGCCAGGGCTTTCCATTAAAACACATATCCGGCATGAATAACGCCGGACGCCTTATTTATTTAATGAGGTTTAAGTAATCTTTCGCGGGCGCGGCCAGATCGCCCTGCGGGCTAAGCTCTATAACTTTTTGAAATGCCTTGGTAGCGGCAGGTTTGTCTTTGAGCTTGACATACGCAAGCCCGAGGGCGTAGTACGCTTCAGGGTAGTTGGCCTGAATTTTAATCGCCTTATCAAAGGAATCCACTGAGTTCTTCGCGTCGCCTGATTTGTCAAGAGTAAGGCCGAGGTGGTAATACGCCTGCGCGTAGTCCGGGTTTAACTGCACGGATTTTTTGAAACTCTCAAAGGCCGTCTTATAATCGGCCTTATTGTAGTATGCCCAGCCCATATTGAAATAGGCAAGCTCCGGCGTCTTGTAAAAAATATTCTTGAGCGCCGCCTGAGACTCTGTAATAACATCGTCCCACCTGCGCTCCACGCTGTACACCGCGGCAAGGTTCACATGCGCCTCAGAAAATTTCATGTCAAGATCCACGGCCGATTTAAGCTCTTTTATGGCGTCGGCGTTCATGCCTCTGGCGAAATACGCAAGGCCGAGCGCGTTGTGGTATGAAGGGTCTTTGTCGTACATTTCGACCGCGGCGGTAAGCTCTTTTAACGCTTCGGTCAAGTTTTTATCGTTAAGATGCACCACGCCGGTTCTGTAATGTATGCCCGACTCTTCTTTCCTCTTGGCAAGAGACGGTCCGCATGACGCGCACACGAACGCCGCAAGCACAAGAAGCGCAACCGTTTTCATCTTCATCATCGTCTCCCGGGGTAAATCAAGTTTTTCCGCGCACTGCCGGAAATCAAATGCCTTCAAAATGCGTAAGACGCTTAAGTTCCGCGTATCTGTCGCGTATCTCCTCAAGGTTCAGCGCGTTAAGCCTTTCAAGGCTGAACGCCTCCACGTTGAACGACGCCATGACGCTTCCGAATATTACGGCCTTTCTCAGGTTTTCTTCGCCGAGGTCTCCGGTGGAGGCGAGATACCCGATAAAACCTCCGGCAAAACTGTCGCCCGCGCCCGTAGGGTCGCATATATCCTCAAGCGGGTACGCCGGAGCGGAAAATACCGAGCAACCTATAAACATCAGCGCGCCGTATTCCCCGCGCTTTACAATAAGAACTTTGGGCCCTTCTTTCAGTATGATTTTAGCGGCCTTAACAAGAGACGAACAACCGGCGAACTCCCTTGCCTCGCCCTCGTTTATGACGAATATCTCGACCCTTTTAAGCAGTTTTTTAAGCGCGTCGCGTTTGCCTTCTATCCAGAAGTTCATGGTATCGCAGGCGATAAGCTTGGGCTTCTTGACCTGTTCAAGCACCTTAATCTGTATCTCAGGGTCTATGTTGGCAAGAAAAACGTACTTTGAATCGGCGTAGCCGTCCGGCAGAACCGGATTGAATTTTGAAAATACGTTAAGCTGTGTGTCCAGCGTATGCGCCTGATTAAGGTCGTACTCGTAGCGCCCCTTCCACCTGAATGTCTTACCGCCCTCTACTTTTTGAAGGCCCGCCACGTCAATGCCGCGCGCCTTGAAGCCGTCTATATGCTTTTCAGGAAAGTCAGAACCGACTACCGCTACGAGATTAACCTTGCCGAAGTAGCTTGCCGAAGTTGAAAAATAAGAGGCCGAACCTCCAAGGGCTTCATCCGCCTTGCCAAAAGGCGTTTCAACCGAATCAAACGCTACGGAACCTACAACAAGTATTGACATGGACACGCTCCCTGAAATTAATTTAATCCACAGCTTACTTCAAATACTTGCCGTTGATAAGAGCCATTTTTTTACGGGTCTTTGCCGGTATCTTCTTCTTATCGGTTATAACTGCGTACTTCATAGCCTCCGCGCACTTGCACCTGCGGGACGCGCCGATAAGCGGAATGGAGTGCTTTATAATCGAACGCGCCATAGCCACGTTGGCCTTGATGGTTTGGAGTATCATGTCAACGGTGACGGATTCCTCAGTCATGTGCCAACAGTCGTAATCCGTTGAAAGCGCTATGGTAGCGTAGCATATTTCAGCCTCTCTGGCGAGCTTTGCCTCCGGTATGTTGGTCATGCCTATTACGTCAACGCCCCACGACCTGTATATGTTCGACTCGGCCCTTGTGGAGAACTGCGGCCCTTCTATGCAGAGGTACGTTCCGCCCATATGCACCGTAGCCCCCGACTCTCTCGCGGCCGCGTAAAGCGTTCTGCTTAAATCATCGCAAACAGGGTCCGCGAATTCAACGTGGCCCACCATGCCGTCGCCAAAAAAACTGCACGCCCTGCCTTTGGTGCGGTCAAAGAATTGGTCAACTATCACTATGTGCCCGGGCTTTATTTCTTCCTTCATGCTCCCGACGGCGGAGACGGATATAATCCACTCGGCGCCGAGCTTTTTCATGCCGTAAATATTCGCCCTGTAATTTACTTCGGACGGAGTAAGCAAATGCCCTTTGCCGTGTCTTGGCAGGAATATCATCTTCGTGTCGCCAAGCATTCCGGTTACATAGGCATCAGAAGGTTTTCCGAAAGGTGTCGCTATTTTTACGCTTTTTACGTTTTTCAACCCGTCCATGTCATACAGGCCGCTTCCGCCGATTACGCCGACTGTCTTTATAGCCATTGGTTTAAACATTCCTTTCCGAGAATTTTTATGCCGTAAAAACGACATTAATTATTACCATTACGAGAATACGCCGGTCAATACCTTTATTAAAGCGTTTCCGCCTGGAATGCCGCGCTTTGCGCGCCGGCAAAACCTTTGCCAAACGAGCCGGATAACTGGCCGCAAGCCGCGCCGACATCCGCGCCTTTGCTGAACCTGATAAAAGTTTCATAACCGGCTCTTCTAAGCACATCGGCAAAACGCGTAACATCCCGTTCATCAGGGGTTTCAAAGCGCGCCCCCTGCCATCCGTTAAACGGTATCAAGTTTATCTTGCACCTTATGCCCCTTAAAAGGCGCGCAAGCTCCACGGCGCGCCCTTCGCCGTCGTTTACGCTTTTTAGCAGAACGTACTCGATTGTTATGAACCTTTTATTCGCAAGAGGATAATCTTTTAACGCGGATATAAGCTCTTTAAGCGGGTATTTGGCGTTTACCGGCATAATATCGCCACGCGTCTTGTCGTCCGTGGCGTTTATTGACACCGCCAAGTTTATCTTGGCGTCCTCTCCAAGACGCTTTATGCCAGGTATGATGCCCGCGGTTGAAAGCGTAACCTTGTTGTGCGAAAAACCGAATGCCCTTGAGTCGGTAAGAATATTTATAAACTTTATGACGTTATCGTAATTAAGAAGCGGCTCGCCCATGCCCATTAGAACGACGTTCGTCACGCGCTCATTCGGACTGAGAATGGCGCGAGCCGAAAGCACCTGAGAGCTAAGCTCTGAAAGCGTCAAATTCCTTGAAAAGCCCGTCTTGCCGGTAACGCAAAAAGCGCACCTAAGGGCGCAACCAGCCTGAGATGAAACACAAAGCGTAAGCCTGTCTTCGCCGGGTATTAACACGGACTCGACGCTAAGTCCGTCGCTGAACCCGGACAAAAACTTCCTCGTGCCGTCCGACGACGTTATAACCTTTACCGCGCCGTCTCCTCCTATGAAAAAAAGCTCTTTCAACTTTTCACGGGAAGCCTTTGATATATCGGTCATGGCGTCAATTGACGTTACGCCGAAACGGAATACCCAAGAATATATCTGAAGCGCCCTGTACGGCTTTTCTTCAAGAACTTTGACCTCTTGAGCGAGGTCTTCATATGTAAAATTCCTTAAATCCTTCACGCTATTCCACCTTCGCTATAAGCCAGTATAAAAAGCCGAGCACCGCCACCGCGGCAATGAGCGTAATCTGAGCGCCCATTGCCTCGGAGTGAAGGCTCGTAACGAGAATCTTCCGTATTATGGCCACGAGGGCGACGCTTAAGAATACTTTTATTGCGAACTTGCCGCCCCTTAAATGCGCTATCTCCGTGTCCATAAGTTCGATGACCACCCAGAGCATAAGAAGACTTCCAAGCGTGCTTAAAAGGCCCTTTTCAATGTCGCCTGCGGCGGTGAATACGTGCGCGAGGTCGTAAACAAAAAGCCCGAGCACCAAAACGCCGAGAAGCACAAGGCCGAGAACGAGGATAAGGTTTAGCCCGTAAGTGAAGCGGTTGGCAAGCTGTATAAGGTACGACTCAAGCCTCTGCGAGAGAAAAAACTGCTTCTCCTCTTCAATATAAGAGCTTGTGAATACGTCAAGGTTTATATCTATTATCTTATCAACCGACCTGCTCAGGTAAGCGGCCTCTTCCGTGCTCTTTATCTCTTTAGTTATTATCTCCTGAGCGAATACATGAACAAAACGTATGGCCGCGTTGACATAGTGCGGCGGCAGGTTAATCTTAACGTGCGCCATGCCGACCTTTTCTATCTCGTCGAAATACTTTCTGCCGTACTCGCCGGAGAAGAGATTGACAAACCACTTCTTTATGGCTTCCTTGTGGCGCTTGATAATCTCTTCGTTCTTGAGGTATTTGCCGGCGTCTTCAAAATGCTTTACGTAGTTGTAGAATTCGCCTATGAATTCATCGGCGTGCCTCTCCATCAGCGGCTTAAGCGAAACAAGGTTCCGCACGTCGCCGTTGGTGAAACCGTAATGCGCCTTCAAGCTTTCAATTGAATTCATCATTCGGCTTAGAATGTCTCAAGCGCGTTGAAAAAATAGGATATCTCAACAGCGGCCGTTTCCGGCGCGTCAGAACCGTGGACGATATTGGCTTCGATGGAATCCGCGAAGTCCTTTCTTATGGTGCCGGCATCGGCCTTTTTCGGGTCGGTAGCGCCCATGATGTCTCTAACCTTCTTTATGGCGCCGTTGCCTTTAAGCGCCATCACCACAACCGGGCCGGACGACATAAATTCCGTAAGGCTTGCGAAAAACGGCCTCTCCCTGTGAACGGCGTAAAAACCCTCGGCCCCGGCTCTGGTAAGGCTTATCATCTTTATGCCGATGACTTTAAGGCCTGCCTTTTCAAACCGCGCTACGACCTCTCCTATTATGTTCTTCTTTACTCCGTCCGGCTTGACGATCGAAAGCGTCTTTTCCATTTTACTCTTATTCTCCCCGTTGTTTTTTGATGTAATTATTTCTTGCCATGCTTTTATTAACCCGTGCCAAAGCCGTTTCAGGGCAAACAAAAAACGCTTACCTTACGGGAGTCTCTTCCCGTGGCGTAAGCGATGTCTTTCAAATACGCTTTAATATAACGCCTGCTAATCTTTTGCCCGCAGACCTGCGGACGTTTTCAAACCCCTCAAGTACTGCCAAAACCGATAACTACCTTGCCGTTATCAACTATAACCGGCACGTTTCTCTTTCCGCCTGAATATAAAAGCATCTTCTCCATATTTTCTAAAGAAGCTTTTACGTTTATGTATTCAATAACATACCCTTTTTTAGCGTAGTCCTCGCGGGCGGCATTAGTATAAGGGCAAGTGTCTTTACCGAAGATTATTACTTTCTCAGGCATACGGTTACCTCCTTAAGCAAGCCTTTTATGGTTAATTATACCTTAAAAGCCGCAAAAAACCACCTGAAACGCCATAAGTTCATATAATACCACTGAAAAGCAAGAAAGCACAAGCGCTATCTTCGCCCTATCGGCGCGTGGAGACGCCGTTTTTTTCGCAAAAACGCTCAATGCGGCACTTGGAGCAAAACGGGCTTACGGGCCTGCATTGATTTTGCCCATACGCCACCAGAAGGTCGTTTATAATAAGCCAATACCTCCTCGGCAGTTTTTTTCTAAGCGCGAACTCGGTTTCATCAGGTGTTTTTGTCGACACAAACCCCCACCGGTTGGTTATCCTGTGAACATGCGTGTCAACGCATATGCCCGGCTTGCCAAAACCCATTGTAACTACAAGGTTAGCCGTCTTTCTGCCTACGCCTTTAAAAGCGCACAGCGCGTCTATGGTGTCCGGCACCATTCCGTTGTGTTTACTTATAATCTCGCCTGAAAGTTCACTGATAGTCCGCGCCTTTGTCTTATAAAAGCCAGCCGGATATATAGCTTTTTCAATGACCTTTTTGTCAAGCCCTGCAAGCGCAAAGGGCGTATCCGCAAGCGCGAAGAGTCTTTCCGACGCCTGCCTTGTTGTCTCGTCCTTTGTGCGAAGGCTTACTATGCAGGAAATAAGCACCTTAAAAGGGTCTTTGCGCTTCTCTGCGGCGACTTCGGTAACATAAGGCGTTTTGAAGCGCTTATATTCCTGTTTAAGTATTTTTATTGCCTTTGGCAAGTCAACAAGACGCATATGAAAACCTTTTGTAAGCAAAACGAATTATATAACAAAATTTAACGCGCGCAAAAAAAACTTGCCTTTTTCAACAAACAAGAAAAATCTGCTATACTTTAGCAAATCCTTAGCAAATGAGTTTTAACTCCACGCGCCCAAGCACCTGCTGAAGGTATTAGACGGAGGCCGCGTGGAACAAAGAAACGGCTCAAGCAGGCTAAATTACAAAATTATCCTCGCCGGCATTATTCTCGCGCTTTTCGTATGGGTCGGCGAAAGTTTCGTTGATATCGTTTTTTACCGCGACATCCGCATGGCAAAAAACCTGCTTCACGGCGCTTGGGCGCATTTCTGGCTTCACCTCGCGCTTTCAACCCTGATTATCGCTTTTTCAATTTACGTTACCCTGCTTATCTCTCAAATAAAATTCTCCAAAACTCGCATAGAAACCATCAAGAACGAATGGGAAGACACATTCGACGGCATAACCGAACCGATATTCATACACGACGCCGCATTTAAAATAACGCGGTGCAACATCGCGTACCGCGACGCCGTAGCCATGCCGTTTGAAAAGATTATAGGCAAACCGTACTATGAGGTATTTCCAATAATGCCTGGGCCGTTCAAGTCGTGTGCCGCAAACGCCGGAGCGGCTAAAAAAGAGACTGAAGAAGAGTTCATCGTACCTGAAACAGGCAGAATCTTCCGTGTCAAGCCTTACCCTGTTGCAACCCCAAGCGGCATAGACAACCACTCTGTCCATATCATGGAAGAAATTACCGGCAAAAGAAACGCGGAAGATAAAATAAGCAGACAGCTTAAATACATGGAGGCGATAAACAGAATTAGCAGAACCATCAACTCAAGCTTTGACATAAGCACCACCCTTGAGTTCATTGTAAATGAAATCCTCGAAACCATGCACGCCGACGCCGTAGGCGTAATGCTCTACGACCCCGTCACACAGCGCCTTGAATACAAAGCCGGACGCGGCTTCTTAAGCGGAGGAATAGAAAAGACTTCTTTGCGAATAGGCGAAGGGCTTGCCGGCAGAGCCGTTCTTGAATGCAAAAACGTATGTTGCGTTGACCCGTCAAGCGCGGAAACCGGGTTTCAACGCGCGCCGCTTATAGAAAAAGAAGGCTTTCACTCGTACTGTTGCATACCGCTTGTGTCAAAGGGCGTTATAAAAGGGGCCATTGACATCTTTTGCAAAGATAAAACGATTACTAAAAAAGACCACTCTGAACTCGCTGAAACAATAGCCATGCAGGCGTCAATAGCCATTGACAACGCCGAAATGTTCACAAGCCTGCGGCGCTCCAACCTTGAGCTTACGCTCGCGTACGACACCACGCTTGAGGGCTGGTCGCGCGCTCTTGACCTTAGAGACAAAGAAACCGAGGGGCATTCTCAAAGGGTTACGGACATGACCGTTCATCTGGCCAAGGAACTGGGCGTAAACGACGCGGAGCTTATTCACGTGCGGCGTGGCGCGCTTCTTCACGACATCGGCAAGATGGGCGTACCTGACGCCATACTCCTTAAGCCCGGGCCGCTCGGCGCTGAAGAATGGACACTAATGAAAAAACACCCGATTTACGCCAGAGACATGCTTGCGCCCATAGAATACCTGCACCCTGCCATTGACATACCTTATTGCCATCATGAAAAATGGGACGGCACAGGTTATCCGCGAGAACTTAAGCAAAACGACATACCGCTCGCCGCGCGCATTTTTTCAATAGTGGACGTTTATGACGCGCTTCGTTCCGACCGCCCCTACCGCAAAGCGTGGCCGGAAGAAAAGGTGATGGATCATATATTGTCGCTCTCAGGCAAAGACTTTGACCCGGAAATAGTCTCTGTCTTCATTAAAAACCGCCGCGCCGCAATACCGGCGAAGGCAAGCTGAAGCTTATAAAAGGCTATCTATCCGCTATCCAACAAGCCCGAGAAGCGGGCACATTATTCTCAACCCGCCGATTATCACAAAAAAACTTAATACGTCAAGCGCAACACCGGCCCGTATCATACTTGTTATCGGCACCTTACCGGAGCCGTAAACAATGGCGTTTGACGGAGTTGACACGGGCAACATAAACACCATGCTCGCGCCAAGCGCCACGCCTATCGTCGAACGAGGCTCGCGGTCTTGCGAAAAGACTCAAACCTCTTTTCAGCCTCTGATATGGCCTCTTCAGCTTTAAAGTCGTCCAAGCTCATAGAGTAGCTCTCATTCAAAAAAACAAACGCAACGATAATATAAATATACCCTAAAACAATCAATTCGTCATACGTTTTTGCTGTATTAAAGAAGATTGCACCGGCAATTCGGTGTTGATTTGGCCTGTCCGGTTGTGCTATCTATAAATACCAATAAAACCCGTTAAAAAAGGACGGCCAAATGAAACGCATTAAAGCAGTCTTCCTTATATTAGTTACAACGGCGCTTATAGCGTCGGGCTGTTCAAAAGAAAGCGGCAAAACTGAAAATACCATAAAGCTCGGCTTTATCTCTCCGCTTACAGGCGATCTTGCCTACATTGGCGAAAACATGAAAGCCGCCGTTGAAATAGCACAAGCCGAATTAAACACGAGCGGCGGCGTTACCGGCAAAAGGATTGAAATAATATTTGAAGACGG
>SCQA01000229.1 GCA_004298725.1 bacterium | reverse complement strand
CTAAAAAGCACCTTGAAGCCCTTGAAAAAAAGGGTTTTTTAAAGCGCTCTCCGAACCTTTCACGCGCCATAGAGCTTGTCAAAGCATCGGTAAAAAATACGATTTCAGTGCCGATAGTCGGCAGGGTAAAGGCAGGCTTGCCGCACCTTGCCGTTGAAGACGTAACCGGCCATGTTGCGCTTGACGCCGGGTTTTTCAACTGCGAAGGCGCGTTCATATTGGAGGCGGATGGCGAAAGCATGAAGGGCGCTGGCATAAACGACGGCGATTTTCTTCTCGTGCGCCCTGAAGCTGAAATCTTCAACAACGACATAGCCGTTGTTATGCTTGACAGCGAATCTACGGTAAAGAGGTTTTTAAAGAAAGACGGCGTTATAACGCTTAAACCGGAAAACCCGGAATTCAAGCCGGTAAGAGTAAAAAAAAGCGCCGAGTTCGTTGTAATAGGCAAGGTAGTGTCAGTAATAAAACAGATAGGGGATAGAAGGCAGTGATTAGAGGATAGTGATTAACAGCCGTTTTTAAACACTAAACACTGCCTTTTGCATTATGCCGACTGAAATAAAAGAATCCATAAAAGTCATGGCTGTTTTCGACGCAGGCGCCGCCCCTGTAAAGCCAGTTAAGTTCAAGTGGAGAGGCAGGGTCTATCCGATAAAAGAGATAACCTGCACGTGGAGGACAAAAGACGGCATTGCGGACGTAGTGCATTTTGCGGTTACGGACGGAGCCACGCTTTACGAGATTTCTTACAATCAGCTTACAATGAGATGGACGCTTGAGGAGGCCGGCGCGTGAAGGAGCCTCTTATACTTCATTTGGACATGAACGCGTTTTTCGCTTCGGTTGAGCAGAGGGTAAACCCTAAACTCAGGGGCAAGGCAATCGCGGTTATAGGTTCGGCTGAAAGGACGGTAGTTACAACGGCGTCGTATGAGGCGCGCGCTTACGGCGTAAAGACGGGCATGACGAAGTACGAGGCAACACGGCTTTGCCCTAATATTATATTCGTTATCGGCGACAATAAAAAGTATATGGACGCTTCGGAGAAGGTATTCGCGATACTTAAAGATTATTCGCCTTTGATGGAGGTTTACTCTATTGACGAGGCTTTTGTTGACATAAGCGGTTCGCTCTCTCTCTTCGGCTCGCCTGAGAATATAGCAACGGCCATGAAAGAGCGCATAAGAGACGCCCTTGGCCTTACGTGCTCGATAGGCATAGCGCCAAATAAATTGATTGCCAAGCTTGCCTCCGACATGAAAAAGCCGGACGGCCTTGTGATTGTAAAAAAGGAAGACGTAGCCGGTGCGCTTAAAGGTTTGCCGATAAAAGAGCTTTGGGGCATAGGGCCGCGCTTGACAGAGCGCCTTAATATGCTTGGCATATATACGTGCGACGAGCTTGGCAGAAGCCCGGCAAGCATTTTAAGGCAGAATTTCGGCATAATCGGCGAAAGGTTGTGCCTTATGGGGCAGGGGATATTTGACAGCCCCGTTGCGCCGGTTGGAGAGGAAGAAGACGCTAAAAGCGTTGGGCATTCAACCACGCTTCCAATGGACGTATCCGATAAGGCAACCATAAACAGGTATCTATTGAAATTATCCGAAATGGTCGGCGCGAGGGCGAGGCAATACGGGCTTAAAGGCAGGAAGGTAAGCCTTACGCTCCGCTACCCTGATTTTTTTACGTTTACAAGGCAGACCACGCTTTCCGCCCATACGAGCGACACGCGCGTTATTTACAACGCGGCGCAGGGTATTCTTAATTCCATGCGCCTTAAATCGGCAGTGCGGTTAATCGGCGTAAGCATATCGGATATGATAAAAGGCACCCGACAGCTTTCATTATTTGAAGAAGATAAAAAGAGGGAAGAGCTTCTTTCGGCAATGGACTCTGTAAATGAAAAATTTGGCAGGGCGACGCTTTCATGGGCGGCTTTGCTTGAGGAGGGCGAAACCTCCGGAGTAATATCTCCGTCATGGCGGCCCCAAGGGGTAAAGAGGGTGGACGTTGCGTAAGCCTTGCTTTTTATTTGAAAAACCGGTCTGTGAAAGTGTAAGATGTTAATTATTTAAAAGACACGCAAGGTGGATTATAGTCCACGGAAATACTTGACAGGGGAAAAGATGACAGAGCGTTACGACCATAAGTCAATTGAAGCGAAATGGCAGGAGGCGTGGGAAAAGGAAAAGGCCTTTTGCATGAAAGAAGATTCATCCATTGAAAAATATTATGTTCTTGAGATGTTTCCGTACCCGTCCGGCAGGATACACATGGGGCACGTCAGGAATTATTCAATAGGCGACGTTATCGCGCGTTTTTCCATGATGAAAGGCAAGAACGTGCTTCATCCGATGGGGTGGGATTCATTCGGCCTTCCGGCTGAAAACGCCGCCATACAGAACGGCACGCCTCCGTCCCGCTGGACGCATGAGAACATCGCCAACATGAAAAAACAGCTCAAGCGCATGGGCCTTTCTTACGATTGGGCAAGGGAAGTAACCACCTGCCAGCCGGATTATTACAGATGGAACCAGTGGATATTTTTAAAACTTTATGAAAAGGGGCTTGCCTATAAAAAATTTTCTAAGGTCAACTGGTGCACGGGTTGCTCTACGGTGCTTGCCAACGAGCAGGTGGAGGACGGCCTTTGCTGGCGATGCGCGTCAATTGTTCAAATTAAAGAGCTTGAGCAGTGGTTTTTAAAGATTACCGCTTACGCGGACGAGCTTCTTGATTTCACGCATAAGCTTGCGGGCTGGCCTGAAAAAGTTCTTATAATGCAGAGGAATTGGATAGGCAAGAGCACCGGCGCGGAGGTCTCTTTTCCCGTTGACGGTTCGGCAGAGGCAATAAAAATATTTACCACAAGGCCTGATACCATCTTCGGCGTTACGTTCATGTCCATTGCGACGGAACACCCGATGGCGGAAAAAATAACCACGGCGGACAGGCTTGCCCAAGTAAGAAGTTTTATTGAAAAAGCAAGGAGCGAAAAAAAGGAAAGGGGCACGGCGGAGGTTGCCGTTAAAGAGGGCGTATTTACCGGAGCGTACTGCGTAAACCCGGTAAGTCAGGCGAAGGTTCCGGTATATGTCGCCAACTTCGTGCTTATGGAATACGGCACAGGCGCGGTGATGGCGGTGCCTGCCCATGACCAGAGGGATTTTGAATTCGCGCGCGTTCACGGCCTGCCTGTGCGCGTTGTAATAAACCCTACGGGCGCGACGCTTGACCCGAATATAATGACGGAGGCATTTGCTGACGAAGGCTTTATGATTGATTCCGGCGAGTTTAGCGGTATGAAAAGCATTGACGGCATTTCAGCCGTAGCCGATTATATTGAAAAAAAAGGCCTCGGCAAGAAGGCCGTTAATTACAGGCTCCGCGACTGGGGCATATCGAGGCAAAGGTACTGGGGTTGCCCCATTCCGGTTATTTATTGCGAAGATTGCAAAGCCGTGCCGGTGCCGGAGAAAGATTTGCCGGTGATTTTGCCGGAAGACGTCGCGCTTACCGGAAAAGGGCTTTCCCCGCTTGCGGGCGCGGCTGAATTTGTAAACGTGAAATGCCCCAAGTGCGGCAAGAACGCGCGGCGCGAAACCGACACCATGGATACGTTTGTTGATTCATCATGGTATTTTTTGCGCTACGCCTCGCCTAAGGAAACAACCTTGCCGTTTCTAAAGAGCGACGCGGACTACTGCCTGCCCGTTGACCAATACATAGGCGGCATTGAGCACGCCGTCATGCACCTTTTATACGCGCGGTTTTTCACCAAGGCGCTTCGCGACCTCGGCCTTCATTCGTTTGACGAGCCTTTTAAAAACCTGCTTACTCAGGGCATGGTTTGCAAGGAAATACTCAAATGTTCGGAACACGGGTACCTGCTTCCCGAGGAGGTTGACAACGGCAAATGCGCGCATTGCGCGAGGCCGGTTGAAACCGGCGCGGTCGAGAAGATGTCGAAGTCGAAGAAGAACATAATTGACCCGGACGGCATTATTGAAAAATACGGGGCGGACACTACAAGACTTTTTTCTCTTTTTGCCGCTCCGCCTGAAAAAGACCTTGATTGGAACGAAGACGGCGTTGAAGGCTCTTACAGGTTTTTAAGCAGGGTATGGCGGCTTGTTGACGAAAATACCGCAACGCTTCTTTCCGCGTCCGTTTATGCGCCGGAAAAGGACGGCCCGCTTGACGGTGTTTTAAAAGAGTTGCATGGGCAGACGCACAGGACGATAAAAAAAGTTACCGCGGACATCGGCGAGCGGTTTCATTTTAACACCGCTATAAGCTCTATAATGGAGCTTGTGAACGCGCTTTATCAGCTTCAAAACGCGGGCGCAGCGCCATCCGAGATTAAAAGCAGGGTGTTTAAAGAAGCGGTTCAAGCGGTTGTGCTTATGATGTCTCCTTTCGCGCCGCATGTGTCAGAAGAGCTTTGGAAGAAGCTCGGGCATGATACGCCTGTATTCAAAACTTCATGGCCGGTGTTCAACGAGGCCTCTACCGTTGCCGACGAGGCGCTGATAGTCGTGCAGATAAACGGCAAGATACGAAGCAGAATAAACGCTCCGGCGGGCTCTTCCGAAGAAGCGGTAAGGGGTTTGGTTATGAGCGATGAAAAGACAATGCAGTGGACAACCGGCAAACAGATTAAGAAGTTCGTCTACGTGCAGGACAAAATCGTGAACATGGTGGTCGTATGAAAAAATTTTTCATGAGAAAGCGTTGCGGCGCGTCGTTATGGTTTGCCGTATTTTTGTTTTTGGCTATGGCCGTTGGCGGGTGCGGGTATCATTTATCAGGCTTCTCAGGAAAGATGCCCGGTGGGGTAATTGCCCTGTATATTCCGATGTTCGAGAACAGGACTCAAAAACCGGACATAGAAGGCATAATCACTTCGGCCTTCGCAACCGAGTTTGCCACGACAGTGGATGTTACTGAAAAGGCGGACGTTGTAATGAACGGCGCTTTGACAGGGTACTCGCTTCAGTCCGTGTCGTATAATCAAAACGACGTAAATCAGGAATACAGGCTTACGGTGGCTAT
>SCQA01000228.1 GCA_004298725.1 bacterium | reverse complement strand
GACTTCATAGTAACGGCCAACGAAAAAGAAGCGCTTTTTCTTGAAGACACTCTGCTGAAAAAATACAAACCGAAATACAACATCCGCCTTAAAGATTCCAAAACCTATGTCAGCGTAAAACTGACCATGGCCGAAAAATTTCCGCGAATTCTTATCGTCCGGCAGATAAAAAAAGACGGCTCACGCTACTTCGGGCCGTATATTTCATCGCGCGACGTTAGAGACACAATCAAACTTCTTAGAAAAATCTTTCCGCTTCGCGCGTGCTCTACAGCGGTTTTCAGCAACAGAGTGCGCCCGTGCCTTGATTATCAGCTCGGTATATGTTCGGCTCCGGCTGTAGGACGCATCAGCGAGGAAAAATACGCGGAACTTGTTAAAGGCGCGATTATGTTTCTTGAAGGAAGAAACAGCGGATTGATTAAAAGCCTAAAAACAGAGATGGACAAGGCCGCGGCTGAGTTTAAATTCGAAGAAGCCGCTGGCATCAGAGACAAAATACGCGCAATAGAATCAATGCTTGAGCGGCAAATTGCGGTAACGCACAGCCACGCGGACCAAGACGTCTTTTCAATTGCCGAAAACGGCATTGGCGTATGCGTACAGGCGCTCTTTATACGCGACGGCAGACTCGTTAATTCCGTCAGCCACCATTTCAAACACACCGGCCTGCCAGCCGAAGAACTTATGTCGTCATTTCTTTCGCAATTTTACCGCGGCGACAAATACGCGCCGGATGAAGTAATAATACCTTTTCATCTTGAAGACGAGGCGATGCTTACTGAGTGGCTTATTGAAAAGGCAAGCAGAAAAGTTAAAATTACCGCTGCGTCAAGAGGGACGCGTTCGCGGCTTCTCCGCATGGCTTTCATAAACGCTAAAGAAGCGCTGAGTGAGAGACAAACGCCATCAGACGGAAAAAACAATCCAGCGCTTGAGGGCCTTAAGAAACGCCTTCATCTCCGAAGGACGCCGCGCGTAATCGAGGCATTTGACATTTCCAACATCGGCTCGTCGCATTTCGTCGGCGCAATGGTCACGTTTAAAGACGGCGCGCCTGACAAAGCCGGCTACAGGCTCTTTAAAATTAAAAATGCCGGCGGTCCTGACGACTACGCGATGATGAAGGAAGTTCTTGAGAGAAGATATAAAAACGAAGATATGCCCCTGCCGGATATTACGCTTATTGACGGCGGCAAGGGGCAGTTAAACATTGCGTTATCCGTGGCGCGCGAGCTTGGCCTTGCAAACAAGCTTAACATAATAGCGCTTGCAAAAGAGAAGCCCGGCATAAACAATAAGGCCGCCGCAGGCGAACGAATATTCCTGCCAAACGTTAAGGACCCGGTGCTTCTTCGCGAGGGTACTTTGCCTGACCTGCTTTTACAGCGCATCCGCGACGAAGTCCACAGGTTTGCCGTTTCATACGCGCGCAAGCTTAAGTCAAAAACAGACTTCACGTCGCCGCTTGACGCTATCTCAGGCATAGGGGCCAAAAAGAAAAAAGCGCTTTATGAAAAATTCGGAAGCCTTGAGGGGATAATGAGCGCGAGCGTTGACGAGCTGGCAAAAACCCATGGCATTACAAAAAAACTCGCCGGGGCTATTAAAGAAGCAGGCACAAATAATATCAAAAGCCCCTCATCTTAATCCACTCATCTCATCTAACTTGAGAGAGTTTGAGTTTGCATCTTAAACTCATGAATTCTTTCATCAAAAAACTTCGCATCCTTTGCAATTACGAAACAACAAGGTTAGGATTACAGACCTGACCCCGCTACAGGCAGGCCTTTCTAATCCAACAGTTTTTTTGCCCATCCAAGATAATTTACCGAAGTATCGCCCGTTATTCTGAATTCAAGCCTTAGAGGATCGTAGCTCAAGCCCTTTATCTCCTCGGCCTCGACTCCGTTTTCAGCAAGCACCCTCACAAGCTCGGACGGACGGATAAATCTGGAGTAGTCATGCGTGCCTTTAGGAAGCAGTTTTAAAATATCCTCAGCCACGAACAGAGCAAGCAAACGCGCCTTCAGCGTTTTATTTATCGTACCGAAAAAGAAGAGGCCTCCATGCTTTAGCATGGCAAGCGTGTCCGCCAAAAAACCACGTAAATCGTCAACGTGCTCAAGCACCTCGGCGCAAATTACAATGTCGAATTTTTCAATATTCTCTTTTGAAATGCCGGAAGGAGAAGAAATAATATAGTCCACTTCAACGCCTGTTTCAGCGGCGTGCTTCTTTGCCGTGTCAATGGCAACCGGAGAAAGGTCAATGCCGGTAACAATCGCTCCGGCAGAGGCGAACTTCTCCGCCAAAAGCCCTCCGCCGCAACCGATATCAATGACAAGCTTGCCCTTTAAATCCCCTGCCTTTTCGGCGAAATAGTCAAAGCGCAGAGGGTTTATCATGTGGAGGGAAAAGAGCTTGCCCTTCGGGTCCCACCACTCGGCCCCGAATTTATCGAATTTTTCAGCTTCAGTTGTCATGTTGCCGTTTGATTTAAGAAATCTCTGATTAATTCTTTTCCGCAATCAAAAAGTATCAGGTATCAATTCTGAAATGGCTTTTCCTCCAACCGTTACCTGTCTGTTCCTCAGCTTTACCCCTCACCCTACCCTCTCCCTCAAGGGGAGAGGAGAAAAAAGACATTAATCAGAGCTTCCTTAAGAATAACTCGTTTGCAAGATCAGGTACGCCATTTTATAATCCCCTTTACCCACCTTTAAAAAAGGGGGAAGAAAAAATAACGCATCAAATCTACTCAAGTCCGTACCTCTTCCACTTACTGTCGACAAGATCAACTATTGCCTTGTCCATTTCCATTTTTTCACCCCATTTGCGGGAAACCTCAGGCGGCATTTTTGCGGTGGCGTCTATGCCCATTTTTGAACCAAGGCTGTCTTGCGGAGAAGAAAAATCAAGATAATCAATCGGCGTGCCTTCAATTATCAACGTGTCCCTTTTAGGGTCAACGCGCGTTGACATCGCCCATATTACATCCGCCCAATTATGAACGTCTATGTCGTCGTCTACCACAATAACGTATTTGACGTACATAAACTGCTTTAGTACGCCCCATAAACCCATCATTATTCTTCTGGCGTGCCCCGGGTACTCTTTCCTTATAGAGACAACGGCTATCCTGTATGAAACGGCCTCCATCGGCAGGCTGAAGTCAACGACCTCCGGAAACTGAAGCTTTAACGACGGCAGATAAATCTTGTTAAGCACGGTGCCTATTACGGCGTCTTCCTTTGGCGGCCTGCCTGTTATGGTTGTTAAGTACAACGGGTTTTTTCTGTGCGTTATAGCCTTTAAGTGAAATACCGGAAAAGGCTCCTCGGAATTATAATAGCCGGTGTGGTCGCCGAACGGCCCTTCAAGCGCGGTGTCGTTCAAGCGTATTTCGCCTTCAAGAATTATTTCGGCGGTTGCAGGAACTTTAAGCGGTATGGTCTTACATTCGACAAGCTCAATGGCCTTTTTCCTTAAGACCCCCGCAAAATGAAACTCGCCTACGTCTTCGGGAACAGGCGTAACAGCGGCTATTATCGTGGCAGGCTCCGCGCCTATTACAACGGCAACCGGCATGGTCTTACCTGCCCCGGCCCATAAACGATGATGAGCGGCCCCACCCCTGTGCTTTAACCAGCGCATTACGGCGCGCTTGTTGTCAAGAAACTGCATCCTGTAAACACCGGCATTGTAAGGCCCGCCGTGCGGCGACTGGGTTATAACAAGCGGCCACGTAATAAGCGGTGCTATGTCCTTTGGCCAGCATTTTATTATCGGAAGAGTTGTTAAATCCGCGTCCGCGCCCGTCAGCACAACTTCCTGACACTCGCCGCTTCGCACGGTTTTAGGCCCAAGCGTTAGAATTTTGCCAAAAAACGGTATCTTTTTAACGGCGTCCCACAGGCCTTCCGGCGGCTGAGGCCTTTGTAAAAGCGCTATGAACTCGCCTATCTGCTGAAGCTCGTCCTCTTGAACGCCTAAGCCTAAGGCAACCCTTTCGCGCGTACCGAAAAGGTTGGCGACAACAGGCATTTTTCCGCCTTTTACATTTTCAAAAACTACGGCAGGCCCGCCTTTTTTCACAAGCCTGTCTAAAATCTCGGAAATTTCAAGGTTCGCGTCAACCTCCGCTGTTACTCTCTTTAAGAGGCCTTTTTTTTCAAGGGACGCTAAAAAATCGCGCAAGTCGCAGTAGCTCACTGAATAACCCCGCTAAAGTTCAAA
The DNA here is from genome assembly GCA_004298725.1 of bacterium. Taxonomy (GTDB): domain Bacteria; phylum Desulfobacterota; class GWC2-55-46; order GWC2-55-46; family GWC2-55-46; genus SCQA01. The sequence goes on along the minus strand of SCQA01000228.1, from coordinate 31,973 downwards.
TCAAGTATTACGAAAAGAAGAAGCATTGCACCAACGGCGGCGTTCTGCAAAAAACCGTTAAAGGCCGCCTCCCTCGACTTCTTCCCCTTCACCGCGCGCACTATAAACAAAAATATAAGAAACGCGCTTGCTACACCGGCATAGTATAACGCCCCAAGCCCGGCAAAAACGCCTGCAATAAAAAGAAATATCGCCACGCCGAAATACATCACGGTAACGGCCGTATAGACGCGCGCTCCGAAGTATATGGCGGTTGACTTCACGCCGATTTTCAAGTCGTCGTCTCGGTCAACAAGGGCGTAGAGCGTATCATACGCCATTGACCAGCAGATATTCGCAAAAAATATAAGCAACGGCACAACGCCTACAGAGCCTTTCACCGCGCTCCACGACATTACCGCGCCCCATCCAAAGGCAATGCCAAGCACGGTCTGAGGAAAATGGCTTACCCTTTTTACGAACGGATAGATAGCGGCAAACGCAACACCGGCAAAAGCAAGCCCGATTGTTAAAAAGTTCAACTCAAGCACGAGTAACAGGGAGAGCGAGCAAAGAAGGGCGAATACTAAAAGCGCCTCCATCACTGTAAGCGCACCGCAGGCAAGCGGCCTTGCGCGCGTCCTTTCAACGTGCCGGTCGAAACCCCTGTCAACGATGTCGTTTATAGCGCATCCGGCGCTTCTCATTAAAAACGTTCCGGCTATGAATATGACAAGGAGCTTAAGAGGCGGCTTTCCGTTGGAAGCGATAAAAAGCGACCATAACGTCGGCCAAAGCACCAATAGCGTACCATATTGCTTCGTAAGCCGTATAAGCTCTGAAATGGCAACAAGCTTCCTCTTAACTGGTAAATTGACGCGCGTCATAATAAAACCTCTCAAGCACATATGCTAAACCGCAATAAGCTCCGGGCTGAAAATTTCCATAATAGAGGCCTTTATGTTCCAAAGCCCTGCCGCCCCTGCCTTGCTTAAAAGCACGTAACGCCTTGCGGCAAAAGGAGTATTTGCGCTAACGGCCAAAACCTTGCTTACTTGAGGGCTTGTAAGCACGGCAAGCTCTATCTTTTCTTTTGAAAAACCCATGTTCTTTTCGCGTAAAATCCTGCCAAGCGGCTGAGGGGCATCTTCATCCATAAGTGTCTTTAAGAGCACTGCGTCAATTCTGTCAAACGGTATGACGGTTCGGGCGCATATAAGCATTTTACCGGTTATTTTCAACCAGACCTCGCGCTCGAAAGCGCCCTTGCCCTTATCCTCTTCAAGACATAACGCCTCGCCTTCATCAAGCGCGCCGCTTCCAGCGAAGCGCACATCCGCCTCCACCTTTTCACCTGAGCCGGAAAACAGCTCCAGATTCACCGTCATTGAACCCTCTGAAAGGAGCAAAAGCCTTTGGCTTACGGAAAGCCTCTCCCACCACTGGCCGTCATGCGGCTTACCAGGCGTTACCCAACCTTTTACAATGGTATATGACAATTTCTGATTCATAATTACCGCGGAACGCAGAACCATAAAACCGGCGCGCGTGGTTCTAACCATTCGTTAAACAACAAAATTACCATATACAAAGGCCAATGGTCAATAAAGGAAACAACAACACCGCTCTATCAAATAAACCGCGAACTAAACATCACGCTAAAAAACTTTATTTTCCATCAAACGAGTTCAGCTTAACGGCTGTTTACAAAAGAAAAAGCCGCATCTCGCTCAGCATGAGATGCGGCCAAAAACAATCAAAGCAACTTTAATCAGCCTTTATTTTCCTTATCGTCCACAGGATGAGCAACGACAGCTTCCGGCTGTGCCTCTATTTTTTCCACTGCCTGCTCGGATATTTTCAAAAACGCGTCCACCGTGTATTTAATAGCCGCGGCATTGCTTTTGTTTGGTCCGCGTATTATTTTAAGGAGCTTTCCAACATATATAAGTTCATCCGGGCTAAGTCCGGCGAAGTCTTGCCCTCTTTTACCTGCCTCTTTACCGTAAAGAGCCGTCTCCTCAGCCGCGGTCAACACGCCGGACCGCGCTCCGGGCTTGTACATTTCGCCCTCGCCGCTTAACAGCCAATCAACGGATAAACCGTAAATATTAGAAAACCGCAAAACGAGGTCAGTGGGCATCTCGCCGCGCTTTTTGTAGTTTGAAAGCGCCTGAGGCGTTACGCTTAACGCTCTTGCAACAGCCGAGTCGTTTTTAAGCTTGCCCGACCATCTCATTCTTTCTATGATATCGGCATAATTTACGCCCATTTTCATGCTCCGTGTTAAGGTTTTGCGAATCACCGACTAAAATATTTACCATAACCAAGCCAATCTACATTGCCAAGGGTAAAAAAATGGTTTTTCTGTAAAATAGCGCAGACTAAACTGCTATAAGCCTTCCTTAACTATTTTGCTAAAACTTAATAAAGGCATTCGGCTATACTTTCATAAAAGTTTCTATGATGGATTTTTTGTAGTGAGCAACGAGGTCTGAGAGGGTTGCGAGATTACCAGGAAACTGCGTTGACCGTCTTCATTGACCTCAGACTTGTTTTCCGCATTTTTGCTTGCGAGTTGAACAATCCTAAGGGCAAATCTCACTGAAACTAAACTATTTTAAGAATATATAGCTAAATTATAGACCGTTTAATTTTATCTGTCAATAGCTAAGATTGTTTTAAGGGCTGTTTTACCTCTTTCTACGCTACGCACATTTTTTTGATGTATATTTACACCAACGCACATTAAGGTACATTTTCAGTGCAAGCGCAATGAAAGGTTAAAAAACGCTCATGTTTAGGCTACCGATAAAATACAAGACCTTCTTTAGAAAACATGCTTACGCGCCCGAAGCCATTGAAATATTTAAATACATCGGCCCGGGCTTTCTCGTAACCGTTGGCTTTATAGACCCCGGCAACTGGGCGGCTAACATGGCGGCCGGGGCGAGTTACGGATATATGTTGCTCTGGGTTATAACATTAGCAATGCTGATGCTTATAATAATACAGCACAACGCCGCACACCTCGGCATTGTAACGGGACTTTGCCTGTCCGAGGCGTGCGAAAAATTCTTTAAAAAACGTGTGAGTGCGGTCATTATTTTAAGCGCAATGGTTGCCGCAATATCAACCGCGCTGGCGGAACTGCTCGGCGCGGCAATAGGCCTTAACATGCTCTTTGGCATACCGCTTCCGGCCGGCGCGCTCGTTGGGGCGCTCTTTGCCGGGTACATGGTCTTTTCCAACAGTTACAACAAGCTTGAAAAATGGATAATAATTTTTGTATCGCTAATAGGGTTTTCTTTCCTTTATGAAGTCAACCTTGTTCATATTGACTGGTTTGGTTCGTCAGGCGCGCTGAAAAGCTTGGTGAGCCCGTCAATACCGAATGGATCTCTGCCGGTAATCATGAGCGTTCTGGGCGCGGTGGTAATGCCTCATAACATATTTTTACATTCCGAAGTGATACAAAGCAAGCAGATTAACCTTGAAGGAGATGAGCGGATTAAAAAACGCCTTAGGTACGAATTCCTCGATACTATAGCGGCCATGTCAGCCGGGTGGGCGATAAACTGCGCCATGATTCTTGTGGCGGCGTCTCTTTTTTATTCGCAAGGCGCGCGTATAACCGGCATCGAAGACGCATATACAGCCTTGCGTCCGGCGCTTGGAAGCCTTGCCGGAGCAATATTTGCCATTGCGCTTTTGCTATCCGGACTTTCATCGTCAGTGACGGCGGCGCTGTCAGGGGCGAGCATCTTTGCCGGAGCTTTTGGCGAGCCGCTGAATTTGAAAGACAACCACTCAAAGACCGGCGCTCTCATAACGCTTGGCTCGGCTTTTATCGCAATACTCTTTATTAGCGACGCGTTTACCGGCCTTATCTGGAGCCAGATAGTCCTTGCCGTTCAACTGCCCCTCACGGTCTTTCCGCTTATCGTCCTAACGTCGTCTAAACGCGTAATGGGCAAATACCAAACCCCAATATTTGAAAAGCTTTTATTGTGGATATGCGCCGCTCTCATAGCCGTCTTAAATATTATGCTCGTGGCGGACATCATCCGGCCCGGTTCAATAGAAAAAGCAATAAAGCTTATACACTGAGTCTAATAAAACACTACCTTCCTATTTTAAAGCCCTGCATATGTGCCGGCTCCGGCGACGCACCGGTTTGTTGCCTGCCCTCCGTCGCAAGGTCTGTTTCCGTAAATATCTTCTCTGCGGCGTCATCTTTCTTTTTAATCTCTTTGTTTATTTCAGCAACCTGCCCTGAGATTTTTTTATACGTTTCAGCCGCCATATTAAGCTGTGTGCTTATAAGATAATAAAATACGCCGCACGACACTGCCAAAGCAATCACACCAGCAAGCTTTTTATGGCCAAGCGCCGCGCCTATTTTAATTATTATAACCACAACCGTTATAGCGGCGGCAATCCAAAGGCCTACCTTAACAATACGCGAAGATGCAAAGCCCCAAGTACTGCCGACATCTTCTTTATTAGCGCTTACGACGTTAGTCAAACCCTTCCCTTGCTTTTCTACTTGCGGCAACACGCCTGACACGGCGACTTCGTTTGCCGGCGCTTTCTTAATTATTACAACCTTGCCCCTGTATTCAAACGGCACTTTATTCATATCATCAACAAAACTTACAATTCCGTTGTTTTCATATCTGTATATATCCGCCGTAGAATATCCACACAGCGATACGCAAACAAACACTACCGCAAGAAACGCCAATACAACATTCCTCGTGGAGCGCTCCATGAAACCGTTTATTCGTACGTTTATACTCCGGCTCATAGCAACGTCACCTCCATAAACAAAAAAATCATCTGTTCCGGCTTCGCAAAATAGAAACACGCAGAGCTTAATCCGCCACTTGACCGTCTTTTATATGTATCCCTTTGCCCGCAAGGCGTATTATTTCAGGGTCGTGGGTTGAAATAATCATGGTACTGCCGGCCTCTTTGGCTACGCTGACCATAAGTTCCACAAGCGCTTTACCGGTTGTAGTATCAAGGCTTGCGGTAGGCTCGTCCGCGAGAATAAGTTTCGGCCTGTGCGCCATGGCCCGCGCAAGCGCCACCCTTTGCGCCTCGCCTCCTGACAGCTCGCTTGGAAGCGCCTTTAATGCTGATGAAAGCCCAATCTCCGCGCCCAGTCCTTGTACGCGTTTTTGTATGTCAACCTTTTTCCAGCCGCACATAATAAGCGGAAAAGCGATATTATCGTAGACATTAAGGTACGATAACAAGTTGCCGGACTGAAACACAAAGCCCAACTCCTTACGCTGAAAGAGGCAGAGTTCATTAAGCGTAAGAGAGGTTAAATCAGCCCCGAAGACGCTTATTTTTCCTTTATCCGGCCTTAAAAGCCCGCCGACGCAGTAAAGAAGCGTAGTCTTGCCGGAGCCGGATTTGCCGTATAACACTGCCACTGCACCCTTCTCAACGCAAAATGAAACGCCTGAAAGCGCGCTGACGCGCCCCCTGCCGGAACGGTATTCTTTTGTAAGAGATTCAACGCGTATCACTTGCTCAGACCGCCCTTAAAATATCCGCCGCCCGCGCGCGCCTTACAAGCATTGCCGGCCATATAGCCGACAACGCGCTGAAAATAAAACAAACCGCCGGCGGAGCCAACAGCGAATAAAACGTAAGCCTCGGTATTATAACGCCTGACACCGCGAAGTATTGGTTATGCGACGTAAACGCGGTAAGGTCAATGCCCGTTGCAGTGGCTATGAAAACGGCTATAACGCCTATTGCCGCTCCTGCAACAACTGCGGAGATGCTCATAATCGAAATCTCCGCCACTATGAGAAGCGTCATTTCAACAGGCATTACGCCCATGGCCTTCATTACGGCGTACTCGCGCAGATGCTTGAAAATAAATATGCTAAAAGCGGCCGCTATGCCAACGGCCACAACGCCAAATACCAGCACTATGACCATGCTCATTGAAACATAATTAAGCTCTATAAGCTGGCGGAGGTCCGGCATAATCTCGCCCCACGAGCGGAAGTCCAGCTTACCCGGTAAAAACGCGTTGTAAACGGCGATAATTGCGGAAGGCTCGGCTCCGTCCTCAAGAAATACAGCCGCCTGCCACTTGGCCGGGTTTATCGGAACAGCGCCATAAGGCGCGAACGCAAGCCTGTCAAACTGGCTTACGCCAGCCTTGAATATGCCGGATACCGCAAGCCGTGACGGCGCGTTTGCGAACTCTGAAATAAAGCTGACTTCATCGCCAACGCTTAACCCAAGCCTTTCGGCAACAACATGGCTTATAAAAACAGCCCTCTCGCCGGATGCGGGGTATTCGCCGCTTATCATCTTTTTCCACAACGCACTGTATTTACGCTCGGCGTGAGGGTCAATTAACGCAAGCATGACCGTCTCAATGCGTCTTCCGTTTGATAACGCTCCTGCGGATAATTCACGCCTTAAAACGCCTGTTACGCCGCTTTTCAGAAGGTCTTCCTGCTTTAAAGAGTCCGGCAGGTTAAACCCTGATATATGGCCTGAATATAACTGAACCGAATTTTTAACCATAGCGTCGTTTACGCCAACGGCCAATGAAGACAAAAATACAAGAACCGCAACAGCCGTCATAACCATAATAAACAAGAGCGCGGTTGAACGGCCCGAACGGAGAAGAAATAGTACCGCCGTCTTGAACCAAAAAAAGAGGTTTATTGAATTCATAATTATAAATGAGCGCAAGATTAACGGCCATGCCGGCAATGCAATAAGAATTGCCTGATTGCTGTGTTTTTTTTAAAGGCTATCACAGCGCGCAAAGCAAATCAACACGGCGCAAACAATGGAACTAAAGTAATAAACGGAATAACGGAAAGATGAAAAACTGAAGAAAACATCAAAAGGCGGCACGGCGCTAAAACTTGTAAAATTGCATTAATGGTGGGCGGTACAGGGTTTGAACCTGTGGCTTCCACCGTGTGAAGGTGACACTCTACCGCTGAGTTAACCGCCCGTAAACATGCCTGTTACAGATAAATGCCGTAAAAAAGAATATAGCAACGTCGCCGTAAAGTCAAGGGTTTAGATGCGCCTAAGTTTGCAAGCCTATAAACAAATTTGCTGAAAAACCGTGCTATAATACGAATAAATACTTGCGGAATTCTCTTAAGGACACCTCTAAAAATTGCTCTTTTTCCCGATCTCTTTGTTAGGACGATATAAAAATGCTCACATATTTGCATATATGCTCCGCTTTTATTTCGTCCTGCCTCGACCTCAGAAAAAATTTCTAATTTTTATAGGTACCCTTAAATATTCATGCAAAAACTCATACAAAAAACCCTTGCAAAATTCCGGCGGTTAATACATAATTTGAACAACCGGTTGCAATAGTTCTACTTTAACGGGAGGTGCAGGCCATGAACAATAATGGCAAAACCAAATACTTCCTTGTCTCTCCGGCGTCGTACGCGGATAAAAAACCAAGGCCGTTTTACTGGAGCGTTGACAACGGCGATAAATGGATAGGAATAGCACGCGGCATATGGCGACCTAAAGACGCGAACGACATAGTAACAGAAGCAGTTGAAGCAGAAGACCTTACCGACCTCGACTGGAAAAAAACCCCTTTTCATAACAACTCGCTCGTCTCCGGCTGGCTGTCAAGGGACGGCAAATTTTACGGCTGTCCGTCGAAGTTTCACGACATTATAGCGTATTGCGTGCTTGGCGTTAAAGTGGCCGAGCTTGAAAAAAGAGGCTGGGTTAGAATATACGACTCAAACTGGTTCGTATGCGAACAAAGGCTTAGCGCGGAGCAGAGAAATTGGCTGTCAATGACCGGATACAAGGTGCTTGATTCTTTTTAATGGTGCCTCTAAAAATTAGAAATTTTTTCCAAGATCGAGGCAGGACGAAATAAAAAGCGGAGCATATATGCGCATATGTGAGCGTTTTAATTTCATCCTAACATAAAGACAGGGAAAAAGAGCAATCTTTAGAGGTGCCCTTAACAAAGTCCATGTCTAACCAGCAGGGTAATACGCCAAATAAACCGTTATGCCCGTCATGCCCGTATGTAGTTGAACAAGCAATGTTGCTTGACTTTATTGCTTATGCGTTGCATCATGCTATATTCGTCAAACACAAAAAAATAAAGAAAGGTGCTTAAAATGTCCGCTGACGTAGTAATAACCGTAACATGCCCTGTCTGCCAAAAAGATTTCGACAAAAAAGCAAAAGACCTGCACGACGGCGCCATTGTAGTGTGCCCGGGGTGCGGCGAAAAGACCACCATACGCGGCACAATGTTCACTGACCTGCTAAAGAACAAATAGCCCACGCAAAAAAAAAATATTACGCTCGTGCCGCCTTTTTCTGCATGGCTTGTTTTATGATGCCTCTAAAAACCGGAATTATTGGCAAAAGTTTGCTTTACTTGCCGGATCAGTGGAAACTCAAGACAAAGGCATACAAACATGTATGCCTTTGTCTTTTCCAAGCTGAATTTACCGCATGCTGTTGGCAAACTGTTAAACTTTACAGTAATATTAACCAACGCGCGCATGGCAACATTCAGGCCAATGTCTTCAAATGCGTCCTTGACGGCAAATAATCGCCTTATATCGCGCATCATGCGTAAAAACTCGCGCTATACAGCTTAAGCGGCAACTAAAACAACAAAACTGCCACGAGCCTGTTACGCACGGAACATCTTGAAATTAAAAGCATTGCATGAGATAATTTTACTATTTGATACTAAATTTACAAGCGTAGCCACAAAAGGCTCATCCACCCCGAAGAACTAAAGAAATGACATTATTTGAGTTCAGCAACATCATGAAAGTAAAAAAAACATATACCCTGATAAGCGTTGCTGCGATTACGGCTTTTAGTGCGTTTGTTCTATGCGTCCCTGCCGCCTCGGCGCAACCGGCAGGCGGCGAAAGTGTAATTATACAGCAGTACAAAAAAGCCCTTACAGCCAACCCCGGCGACATAAACACACACTACCAGCTCGGCATAGCGCTTTTAAAAGAAAAACAATATCAAGAAGCCCTTCTCAACCTGCAAAAGGTTTACAACAGCTCCGCCGACATGCCGTCCGACATCGACATAAACTACTACATGGGCCTTGCCTATGCCGGAAATGGCGATCTTGACAAAGCCGCGGAAGCGTACAAAAAAATCTCTGATGAAGTAGACATTAAAAAAGCAAAAGAGATATACGAGCTTGACAAGGTCTTTTACAACCTCGGCATATCGTACCAAAAAAAAGATAACGCCAACGAAGCGTTAAAAGCCTACGAAAAGTCCATGCGCATCGCCCCTCAGCAGGCTCTTGCGTACTGCAGAAAGGGTGAAATACTTTTTGAGCTTAAAGACTATAACGACGCCCTTGACAACTTTAAAACGTGCGACGAGCGCGGCGGCGGCGGCGAGAGGCTTAAAAAATTCATCTTCTCAACGCGCATGGCAAAAGGGCTTGCGTTTATAAACGAAAAAAAATATGCCGAAGCGCTCATTGACTTTAAAAAAGCCGCTGAAATAGACCCTAAAAACGAAAACGCAATCTACTTTCAGGGCTATCTTCGCTACCAAACAGGCGAATACGAAGAAGGGCTTGCCGTGCTTGAAAAACTCAACGAACCGCGCTCAAAGGACATAACAGAAAACCTTCCGTCGCTTCTTCAAAACATCGGCATGGAGCTTCAAAACAAAGGTAATTGGGCTACAGCCGAGGCGGCGCTTAAAAGGGCGGCGGACCTAAAAAAAGCCGACCCTGACCTGCACTACCTTCTTGGCATTAACTACAGAAGAAAGGGCGACCTTGCTTCCGCCATGCGCGAAATAAAAGAAGCCCTCAGGCTTTCTCCGGCACACCAGAAGGCCACGCTCGCGCTGGCTATAATCACTGAAAAGCTTATTGAACAGCACGCTAAAAAAGGCGAATCTGAATCCGCAAAAGGGCATTTTAACGACGCCATAAAGGAATTCGCCGAGGTCCTTGAAATTGACCCTCTAAACACGCGCGGACTGAAAGGAAAACAAGATGCCGAAAACAAGCTTGAGACGCTACGTCGCGAAGTAAATAAGAAGAAAGAAGAAGAAATCAGCTCAAAGCTCGCGGAAGGCGACAAGGCTCTTAAAGAAGAGCGCTATCGCGACGCGCTACTGGCGTACCGCTACGCCCTGCAACTCGACCCGCACAACCACGACGCCGCAAGCGGCGCTAAAATTGCCGGAGTATTCACAAAGGAAATGGCGGCAAACCACCGTAAAAAAGGCGACAAGCATATTGAGGCTCAAGAGCTGTACTTGGCGCTTTCGGAGTATAGAAAAGCCGTTGCCCTGGACCCAGATGACTTTGCTCTGCAGGCAATAACCCAAAACGCCGAAAAACAACTCTCTCTTCTTGTAAATCCACTTACGGAAGAAGCCGCCGCTCATGAAGAAAAAGGCGACTCCGCGGATGCCATAAAAGACTACGACCTCGCTTTAAAATTAGAGCCTGACAATGAAGAGGCTTTAATAGGCAAAGCGCGCACACATGCCAGCATTGTAAATAAAGTCAATCAGCTTTTTCAAAAAGGCAAGGAATTTCTCAAAAACGGCGACTATTTTTCCGCCGCTGAGAACTTTAAAACAGCGCAAAAACTCACGCCAAACGACCCTCGCATAGTAGCCGAACTAATGAGCATATCAGCCGGACTCTCAGCCTCGGTTGCCGGCAGGCTTAAAGAAGCGGACAGCGCTATGAAAAACGGCAACTATTCCGAGGCAGTCGCGACGTACGAGGGCATAATGGCGGTTGACGAAAAGAATATAGCGGCCGCCGAAGCGCTGGCCAAAGCCAAAAAGCTCTGGGCTGAGGAAATAGCCGGAAAAACGTCGTCCGCTGACGCCGCCTACCGCCAGGGCAAGTACAAGGAGGCCGCCCATATTTACAGCGAAGTCCTCTCCGTTGACAAAAACAACAAATACGCAAAGAAGATGCGCGACGAATCGCGCCAAAGGTCTGACGAAAACTTAAGCGCCCTTCTGAAAAAAGCCATTTCCGAATATAACCGTGGCGAAGCAGAGGACGCGGCGGTCAACTTCAAAAAAGCTCTCTCGCTCGATCCGGGCAACGCTACCGCTAAAAGATACCTGAGCATGGCTGAAAAACCGCGGCCCCGGCGCGGAGGAGACAGTAAGGAAGTTGAAAAACTCTATCTCAAGGGCATAGAATTATACACCGAAGGAAAGTTCACTGAAGCAATAAGACAATGGGAGAAGGTGCTTGACATAGAACCGAAACACGAAAAAGCCGCGCTCAACATCGAAAAGGCAAAGAGAAAACTTCAGGGAGTCATGGATGTCAAATAGCGTTCTTGGCTCCGTCTTTAACAGCATAAGAATAAAATTTCTCGCCATTATAGTCATATTCGTCGCGGCGCTTATGCTGACCGTCATCGGGTTCATAAACAATACGGTAGGCGATATCGTTCTTGAACAGGGGCTTGAAAAGGGCCTTGCCGTGGCGCGCGGCGTGGCCACGTCAAGCGATGACCCTCTTCTTACCAACGACGACCTCACGCTTTTTACAGTCATTAAAGGCATTACGGAAAATAAAGGCATCATATACGGCTTCATAGTGGGCCGCGACAATAAGATAAAGGCGCACTCAAACGTCACGGAAAGCGGCGGAGACTACAAAACAAAACCGGAAAGCAAAACGCTCCGTCACGGCAACAACTACACCATCATACACTTCAACGACCCGAACCTCGGCTTCGTTTACGAAATCGCCGTGCCGATAACCTCACTCCGTCTTCGTGAAAGCATCGGCTCGGTGCACATCGGCATCACAAGAAAGGTCGTTGACGAGGCTGTAAACAGAGTAAACCTTTTCATCAAATACCTGCTCATATCCGGCCTGCTTGTCGGAAGCGTGGGCGCGATACTTATTACGGGCGTTATAGTCAAACCCGTGCATGAACTTGTAAAAAGCGCTCATGAACTCGGCAACGGCAACCTTGACTACCGAATTAACGTAACCAGAAAAGACGAACTCGGCACGCTCATGAAAGCATTCAATGAAATGGCCGACGGACTAAAACAAAAACAACACATACAAGAGTCATTTGGCCGTTACGTCTCCTCCGACCTTGTTGAAATGATAGTCAAAAACAAAGAAACATGGTTCAAGGGCAAAAAGACCGACGTAACAATACTATTCGCCGACATCAGAGACTTCACAGCCTACTCGGAAAAACGCGACCCGGAAAGCATCATCAACCACTTAAACGAGTATTTCACCATTATGACGGACATCATACACAAAAACCGCGGCTACGTTGACAAGTTCATCGGCGATGAAATAATGGCCGTATTCGGCTCTCCGGTGGAGTATGAAAACCACGCATTTCTCGCTTCGCGCGCCGCCTGCGAAATGCTGGAAAAACTACGCTCCTTCAACATCGACAGGCAGGAAGCCGACCAGATACAAATAGGCATAGGCCTTAACACCGGAGAGGTTGTAGCCGGCAACCTCGGCTCAATACACAAAATGGAATACGCAGTCATCGGAGACAACGTCAACACGGCTTCGCGACTCTGCAACGCGGCAAAAAAGGACGAAATTATAATATCCAGAAAAACCTTCGACGGCATAAGCGCGTTTAACTTTGAAACTCACCTGATGGAACCGGTAACAGTCAAGGGAAGATCGGAACCTATCGAGATATACAGCCTTGTGGCCCACAGAGGGCCGCAAAGAAAAACTGACGCCGAACATGCGGCGTCGCTACGCGGGCAATTAAACGCTTAATTCGCAATTCAGCCGACAGCCTTGCCGTAGTTTCAAAAAAGTGCGGCGCAACAAATAATTGCTTGAATTATCTCTGCCAATAAGGTAAAAGTTATGGCTGTTACACTTTATTAGCCACAATTATAGCAAAAGCTTAACTGACTTTAGAGTGCCTCTAAAAATTAGAAATTTTTTTGTGCTCGAGGCATGGCGAAAATAAAAAACAGAGCATATATGTGGATATGTTAGCATTTTTATTTTTGCCTAACAAAGAGATCAGGAAAAATAGCAACTTTAAGTTAGTCTTTAATATTTTCAGGGGTTAAATGGGCATTGCAGGCATCATAGTCGGCGTATTTTTAGCCTTGTCGATATCCATTTCATGGATAGCCGGCGATAAGGAAAAAGCCAAACTTGAAAAACAGATAGTCTCTGAAAAGAGCGTTCAAACTTCTCTAGACCGCGATCTTGCCGGCGTAAGAAGGAAGTCCGCGGCTGACGCCGAACGCATAAGCGAGCTTACCGAAAAATTGCAGACTGAAACCTCCGAGAGACAGCGCCTTGAACGTGAGATTGAGTTCGAACAAAGGCAAAAAAGAATCGCCGAAGAACAAAACATTTCACCTGACATTGAAAAAATACGCCAGAGAATAAAAGACGAGATCGAAACTAAATCAAAAGAAGATATTGAAAAACTTGAAGCAAAGCTCAACGCTTCTGAATCAGCGCGCAAAAAAGCCGAAGAGGCTTGGGCGCAGTCCGAACTAAAGGCTGGAAAAGCCAGAGAACTTGAAGAACAACTGAGGAAAGAAACCGCGGCAAGGCAAACCGCTGAAGAGTCAGTTAAAAAGTACATGGCTGAGATTGCCGAGCTAAGCGAAAAAGCGCGCGCAAAAGAAGCAGAGTTTGAGCAAATACAAAAGAAGAGTGCCGTAGAACAAAACATCTCACCTGATATCGAAAAGATGCGCCAAAGATTGAAAGACGAGATCGAAGCCAAGTCAAAAGAAGATATTGAAAAACTTGAAGCAAAACTCAACACCTCTGAATCCTCGCGCAAAAAAGCTGAAGAGGCATGGGCGCAGTCCGAATTAAAGGCGGGAAGAGCAAAAGAGCTTGAAGAACAACTGATGAAAGAAATCGCGGCAAGGCAAGCCGCTGAAGAGTCCGTTAAAAAGTACATAACGGAACTCTCCGGACTGAATGAAAAAATCCGCTCCGGCGGCATTCAGTTTGATGCTGACGCTTTGCAAGCAAAACTGACCGATGCCAAGACAACCGTTACTGCGTCGCAGTCATCCGGTCTTATAAATCAGGACATTTCAAAAGAGCTTCTTGCAAGCATAAAGGCCGCTGAAGATATTCTCGACCAAGCGCGCTTGCACAAAGTTGCGGCCACGGAAGTGGCGGCAAAAAGCGGCAAAGAATCTGCCGTGCAAATTAAGGAGGCGCCGGCTGACGAACACGCCGAGGAGATCAAACAACGCCTAACCAGCCTTGAAAACCGTCTTACAACTCTGAAAGTCGACAGAAAAGTCATTGACGAGCGCTTGAACGAGGCAATGACCGCGGTCGCGAAGATGGAAGAGTCGTCTCAAAAGATTGAATCGGCTCTAAAAACCGCCCCTGACAAAAACGCGGATGCCGCCGCTGACCTTGAGGCGCTCCGGCTGGCCCGCGAAGACATGAAGTCAGCCATGGAAAAGGTGAAAAGCGCCATTCAAAGCTCCATGGAAGCCGAAACAAAGATGGTCCTTGCTGAAGCTTCGCAAACAACCGACGTCATGGGCAAGATGTTCTCTGACCCGCAATTAAGGGCGCAGGCTTTGGCTTTAAGCAAAACCACAAAAGACAAATCCATGATGAACTCTGAAGAATTAAAAGAGGAAAACATCAATGCGCTTAACAGAAAAATAGCCGAGCTAAATTTGCTCGCTAAAACCGCGCTGAAAGAAAGCGGCGTGTCGCACGAAACAACCGAAAAAGTAAGCGACGCGCTTTCAAAGACGCCGTTTGGAATTTATATAGTAAAAAAAGGCGATACCCTTTCGGGCATAGCCGCTAAAAAAGAGATTTACGGCAAAGCATCCATGTGGCCTCTGCTGTATAAGTACAACTTCCTCTATATCGGAAGCCCGGACCACATTGAACCCGACGCAACTATACTCATAAGAAGAGATGCATCAGCTAAGGAAATAAAAGACGCTCGAAGAAAAACGAAAAAACGCGGCCTGTGGAAAGGCGAGAAAAAACACATTAAAGACTGGATACTCGACTGGCTTAAATAGCGTTTTCTACCGTTATACTGGTAAATATTTTCCCGAACGATAAACTTCTCTCTGAGTCGAAACAAAATGGGGTTATGCGATCAGCGCATAACCCCTTAACCATTTTTGTTATTTAGCGTTCCATGTATATTAGCAGTCTGATGAAAAACTATCCGCGTGTCATTCCAGCTTGCCTTCGCATATTTTATGCGGAGGAGTTTCTATTAAGAAACAATGCTTCAAGACTTACAATCTTAAACTATTCAATACCTCGACTCACAAACCGAGCACCCACGCAAAGACAAGCGGCGCTACGATAGTCGCGTCTGACTCGATTATGAACTTTGGAGTAGTGTCGTTCAACTTACCCCATGAGATCTTTTCATTCGGCACAGCGCCGGAATACGAACCGTAACTTGTAGTAGAATCTGAAATCTGGCAGAAATACGCCCAGAAAGGAATATCGTCTTTTTTCAAATCCTGCTTGAGCATCGGCACGACACAAATTGGAAAATCACCCGCAATGCCGCCGCCTATCTGAAAAAAACCTATACCCTGCCCCAAGCAATTTTCAGTGTACCATTTTCCAAGAAACATCATGTATTCAATACCTGACTTTACAGTTGCCGGCTTCAACTCGCCGGTAACGCAATAAGACGAAAAAATATTGCCAAGCGTTGAATCTTCCCAACCGGGAACGATGATCGGCAAGTTCCTTTCGCAAGCGGCAACGAGCCAGCTGTCTTTTTCTTCAATCTGATAATATTGCTTTAACACGCCGCTTCTTATAAGACGGTAGAAAAACTCGTGCGGCAGGCATGTTTCATTCTTGTCGCACGCCGCCTTCCACAGCTTGAAAATATGCCCTTCAATCCTGCGTATCGCTTCGTCTTCAGGTATGCACGTGTCCGTAACCCTGTTAAAGCCGTTTTGCAGGAGTTCAAATTCATCCTTGGGAGACAAGTCCCTGTAACCCGGAATGCGCTTGTAGTGGTTGTGGGCAACAAGGTTGAATACGTCTTCCTCAAGGTTAGCGCCTGTGCAGGATATAATATCCACTTTGCCTTTACGTATCATTTCAGCAAGCGTCTTGCCAAGCTCAGCCGTGCTCATGGCTCCGGCAAGCGTTATCATCATCTTGCCGCCTTTAGTAATGTGCGCCTCATAGCCTTTAGCGGCGTCAATCAGCGCCGCCGCGTTAAAATGGAGATAATTGGCTTCAATAAATTTCGATATTGGTCCTTTGCTCATATCTTTTCCTCTCTGTATTTTTCAATGGTTGCCCATTATGCTTGGTCATATCTTTTAGAGATATGAAGACTTGTTCTTACGAAAAACAGCCTTCAATTTTAGCGTACACACATTGCATTACAGCCTTGCCGGGCAGGCACTGCCCGCTAAAAAAACCTGTCAACCGGAAAGACAAACCGGTAAAGAGGCAACGTCTGATTGCACGCATAAAAAACTACACCTTCGTTTTCTTCAGCTCATCAGCTATAGCCAAGCCCATTTCAGTGCAACCTACCTTCTTTGCACCGTCTTGATAGATGTCCGCAGTGCGAAGCCCCTTATTCAGCACAGCCTCAACCGCGTTTTCAATGGCTATGGCGGCTTCAGGCATATCAAGCGAGTATTTAAGCATCATTGCCACGGAAAGGATGGTAGCTATCGGGTTTGCTATGTTCTTTCCGGCTATGTCCGGCGCACTGCCGTGTATAGGCTCATACATGGCGCGCCTTTTATCATAACCGAGACTTGCGGACGGCAACATGCCTATAGAGCCGGTAAGCATTGCGGCTTCGTCTGAAAGTATGTCGCCAAATGTATTTTCAGTTACAATCACGTCAAACTGCTTCGGGTTTCTAATAAGTTGCATGGCGCAGTTATCAACGTACATATGGCTTAACTGAACTTCCGGGTAATCCTCTCCTGCTTTTATTACCACCCTTCTCCACAGTTCGGTTGTTTCAAGCACGTTGGCCTTGTCAACGCTCACAAGCTTTTTACCGCGCATCATGGCTACCTCAAAGGCTACTCGCGCTATGCGGTCTATTTCCGCAGTGGTGTAAACCATGGTGTTAACGCCGCGCTCGGTTCCGTCCGGTAATTTTTCAACGCCTTTGGGCGTGCCAAAGTAAAGCCCTCCGGTAAGCTCGCGCACCACCATCATATCAACGCCGTCTATAACTTCCGGCTTTAAGGTTGAAGCGCCTTTAAGCGCGTTATAAATTTTCGCGGGCCTTAAATTCGCAAAAAGCTCAAGCTCTTTTCTCAGCTTCAAAAGCGCCCTTTCAGGACGTATTGAATAATCAAGCCCCTCCCACTTCGGACCGCCCACAGCTCCAAGAAGCACAGCGTCGCTCTGTTTTGCGAAGTCCAGCGCCCTGTCTTTTAACGGCTCGCCGTATTCGTCAATCGAAGCGCCGCCGGCAAGCTCTTCAATAAAATAAATCTGCATGCCGTACATCTGTTGCACAAGCTGTAAAATATTAACTGCCTCGGAAACTATCTCCGGGCCTATGCCATCTCCGGCTAAAACAGTTACGCTGTATTTCTTCACTTTTTGCGTCTCCCTCGCTAATTTAAATAGATAACCGGACTCGCCGGCCTGAAAGCATAAGTGCACATCAAACTGTTACCTGAGCGCGCCCTTCTTTTTTATTGATTCAAGCAAGCCGCCGGCGTTCACAAGCTCCTGCATGAAAAGAGGAACGGGCCTTGCCGTAAACTTCACATTTCGCGTTACGTTGATTATTTCTCCGCTGTCCATGTCAACTTCAAGAGCGTCGCCTTGTTCCGAAGCGTCAACCGCTTCAGACGATTCAAGAATAGGCAAACCCATGTTAAAGGCGTTTCTATAAAATATCCTCGCGAACGATTTTGCTATAACGCAGGAAATGCCACTTGCTTTGATGGCGATGGGCGCGTGCTCTCTTGACGAGCCGCAACCGAAGTTCTTGTCCGCGAGTATAATATCGCCAAGTCTGACCTTCTCGGCGAAGGTCTTGTCGGCGTCCTCCATGCAGTGCTTGGCAAGCTCCGCCGGGTCCGAGGTATTAAGGTATCTTGCCGGTATTATCCTGTCCGTGTCAATATCCGCGCCGTACTTCCATACGTTGCCTTTGAACTTCATGGTACTTCTCCTTTCCAAAAATATCTTGTTTACCTGAATATCATGTCAAAAGCCGCCACAAGCAATAACGCGCCAAAGGCCTTCCTGAGCACAACCGCCGGCAAATACTGCGCGCCGTACGCGCCGATGAACCCGCCTATGAAAAAGCCGACGGCAATAAAAGCCGCGCTCTTCAAATCAACGTTACCCCTTCTGTAATACTCGAAAAACGCAAGAAGGCCGATGGGCGGCAAAAGCACGGCAAGCGAAGTCCCTTGCGCCTGAATCTGAGTCATCTTGAAAAAATAGATGAGCGCGGGAATCATTAAAAGAGCGCCGCCTATGCCGAGAAGCCCGCTTATAGTGCCGCCGAAAAAACCAAGAACCAAAAGCCCCGCGTAAATCACATGACACCTTCATTCATTAAGATATCAGTTGCCGGTTAACGGTCATCAGCTAAGAATTAACCTGCGATCTGACGCTGAAAACTGTTTTTACAACCGAACCGTAAACTTACCTCTGCTTTTTTCATAACCGCGACAAGTAAAAAACTATACTTCATCAGGATGCGCTATGCGGCCTTTTATGGCCGAAGCCGCGGCAACGGCCGGGTTTGAGAGGTAAACTTCGCTCTTTGGGTCGCCCATTCTGCCTATAAAGTTTCTGTTAGTTGTAGCAAGCGCCTTTTCACCTGCCGCGAGTATGCCCATATGCCCTCCAAGGCACGGCCCGCAAGTCGGCGGGCTTATAACCGCGCCCGCCTTCAGGAATATTTCAAACCAGCCCTTTTTCATGGCCTCGGCGTAAATAAGCGGAGTCGCCGGTATGATTATAAGCCGCACGTACTTATGAACCTTCTTGCCCCTGAGTATGCCTGCCGCGACTTTAAGGTCCTCAATCCTGCCGTTCGTGCAAGAGCCTATTACAACCTGATCAAGCTTTACGTTGCCCGCGTCGGAAACGTTCTTGGTGTTTTCAGGCAAATGCGGAAAGGCAACCTGCGGCTCCAACTTCGAGCAGTCATACTCTTTCAGCGAGCAATACGCGGCGCTTGAGTCGCTTGCGTAAAACTTGTACGGCCTCTCTGTGCGCCTTTCAACATATGCCTTTGTAACGGCGTCAGGGGCTATTATGCCGCTCTTTGCCCCAGCCTCTATGGCCATGTTGCACATGGAAAGCCTGCTGTCCATTGAAAGCTTGTCAATTGCGCTTCCGGTAAACTCCATGGCGCGGTACAACGCGCCGTCAACGCCGATGTCGCCGATAATTCTAAGTATCAAGTCCTTGCCGCTTACCCACTTGTTAAGCCTGCCTTTAAACACGAACTTCATTGACTCGGGCACCTTGAACCACAGCTCGCCGGTTATCATGACCGCGGCAAGGTCTGTGGAGCCTACTCCAGTTGAAAAGGCGCCGAGCGCTCCGTAAGTGCACGTGTGCGAGTCCGCCCCTATGACGACGTCTCCGGGGCCTACAACGCCCTTTTCCGGCAAAAGCGCGTGCTCAACGCCAACTTCGCCGCCTTCGTAATAATGAGTAAGTTTTTGCTCAATGGCGAATTCCTTAAGCACCTTGCACTGCTCGGCGCTTTTGATGTCTTTATTCGGCGTGAAGTGGTCGGGCACAAGCACCACTTTATTTCTATTGAATACCTTCTTGGCGCCGATGCGCTTGAATTCTCTTATGGCTATGGGCGCGGTAATGTCGTTGCCAAGAGCTATGTCAACCTTGGCGTTTATAAGCTCGCCGGGAATAACCTCTTTTTTATTGGCATGCTTCGCGAGTATCTTCTCGGTGATAGTCATCGGTCTCATAAATTAACTTTCCTCATCAATGTTTTTTGCCAAAAAATGTTGGGTTACGCAAAGTTAACCCAACACGCGCCGACAAATTTTATCTGCCACGCTGAATTCGATAACCGGCTTTTATTTCTTGTGCGCCTTACGCCATCTTTCAAGCTGTGGAATTATGGTTTCAGCTATATGCTTAACCTGAACCTCTTCCATGACCTTCTGTATCATCATAATTCCAACGACCTTTTCAATCATCTGTTCCATGGTCAAAGACGGCTCCGTAAACTTGCCGCCGCCGTAACAATAGCGGCAATACTTCGCGCTTAATGAACCGTCGGCATTCGTGCCGTAGTCCTTCTTGTCATCAAGCGGCATGGAACAGCTCTGGCAGGTAGGCCCTATCTTGTCAAGTTCAGCCATTCAAACAAGCTCCTTTATAACTTAATGTAAAAGTCAGACGAGACCTTCCCTCTTAACCTTTTTCTTGAACTCAAGCCTGTTAAGAGCGTTTATATACGCCTTTGCGCTCGCCACTATTATATCGGTATGAGAACCTTGCCCAAGCACTATATGCCCGTGCTCGGAAAGCCTCACCGTTACCTCGCCCTGAGCGTCCGTGCCGCCTGTTATAGCGTTGACTGAATACTTCAAAAGCTTGCTGGTGGCGCCGGTAAGTTTTGCGATGGCTTTGAAAGCCGCGTCAACCGGTCCGTCGCCTGAGACGCTCTCTTTAAGAGTTACGCCGTCCGCCTCGATTACTACGCTCGCGGAGGGCTGAGTTTCAGTGCCGCTTTGCACGTTAAGGCTTATAAGCTTAAACCTCTCCGGCATATCAAGGCGTAAAATTTCGTCCTGTACTATCGCCTCGATGTCTTCGTCAAAAACTTCCTTCTTTTTATCGGCAACCTTCTTAAACCGTTCAAAGGCCTTGTCAAGGTCGTCTCCGGTTATTTCATAGCCAAGGTCGTGAAGCCGCGCCTTGAAAGCGTGCCTGCCGGAGTGCTTGCCCAAAACAAGCGTTGAGCGCGATATGCCTACTGACTCAGGGCGCATTATTTCATAAGTGTCTTTATCTTTTAACAACCCGTCCTGATGTATACCGGATTCATGCGCGAAGGCGTTATCCCCGACTATGGCCTTGTTAGGTTGAACCGATATGCCGGTTATTCCGCTGACAAGGCGCGACGCCGGAAATATCTCTTTGGTGTTTATTGACGTTTCAAAGCCGAGCACGTCCTTTCTTACGGCAAGTATCATAACCACTTCTTCAAGCGAGGCGTTCCCCGCCCTTTCGCCGATGCCGTTTATCGTGCACTCAACCTGCCTCGCGCCGTTTACAACCGCCGCGATGGAATTGGCCGTGGCAAGGCCGAGGTCGTTGTGGCAATGCACTGAAATTACCGCCTTATTGATATTGCGGACGTTTTCCTTAATGCCTTTTATAAGCGCGCCGAAGGTATCCGGCAGGGCATAACCGACGGTATCAGGTATGTTTACGGTTGACGCGCCCGCGTCTATAACGGCCTCAATTACTTCATAAAGGTAAGCCGCTTCGCTTCGTGAGGCATCCATGGGAGAAAATTCGACGTCGTCCACGTAAGAGCGCGCCCTTTTTACCATTTCAACGGCGCGCTTTTTAGCTTCGTCTCTTGTAAGCTTGAACTGATGCTTTAAGTGTATGTCGGACGTTGAAATGAACGTATGTATGCGAACCCTCGGGGCGCCCTTTAACGCCTCGTGCGCCGCGTCAATATCCTCGGCCTTTGCGCGCGCAAGACTGCAAATTATGGGGCCGTCTACCTCATGCGCTATGCGCCTTACGGCGTCAAAGTCGCCGGGCGAACTATAGGCAAAACCGGCCTCTATAACGTCAACGCCGAGCTTGGCAAGCGCCCTCGCCACCATTATTTTTTCTTCCACGTTCATCGAAGCGCCCGGTGACTGTTCGCCGTCCCTGAGCGTAGTGTCGAATATTTTTACTCTGTTGTTCATTTGTTTTTTCTAACCGGCGCGTCCGGTATTTTAACCGGCAATCTTTTGCGCCTGTCTAATATAGTTGTAATGGGGCCGGAAACCACGTAACCAAGCGACAATATAAATAACAGCACCACCGGCTCGGCCGCGATGGCTATAAGCAGAAAAACCAAGCCCACAAGAAGCCTGAAAGGCATCCGCTTACCCATGTTTAATTCTTTAAAGCTGTAGAACTTGACGTTGCTTATCATCAAAAACGCGAGCAGATAGATAAGCAAAAGTACCGCTATGTGCTTTACTATCTCCTCGCCCTTGCCTATGTGAAAAAACATCAGCACGGTTGTCGCCACAAGCGCCGCCGCGGCCGGTATGGGCAGGCCGTTAAAACGCTTGCTCTCAATGGTAGTTATCTGCACGTTGAAGCGCGCGAGGCGTAGCGCCCCGCACACCACGAAAAGAAACGCCGCAAGCCACCCGTACCTTCCAAACGGCCTTAATGCCCAAGTAAATATCAATATGCCCGGGGCAAGGCCGAAGGCAAGGAGGTCGGCAAGGGAGTCATACTCAACGCCGAACTTACTGCTTGAGCCTGTAAGCCGCGCAATTCTTCCGTCAAGGCCGTCGAGTATGCCGGATATTAATATGGCTATAGCCGCCTTTTCATAATGGCCGTCAAGGCTTGCCACTATCGAATAGAAACCCCCGAAGAGGCTTGCCGACGTTATAAGGTTAGGCAGGATATAAACGCCTTTTTTTATCTTTTTCGCGGCTTCTTCCCGCTTATTCAAGTCATCGTCGAGCATCATCTGTACACTCCGTTAAAAGCTCCGGGCTAACTCCAGCGCGCTATAACGCTTACCCCGGCCGTGACCTTGTCGCCAAGCTTAACGCTGACAGCCGTGCCTTTGGGCAAATAAACGTCCACCCTTGAGCCGAACCTTATAAGCCCGAACCTTTCGCCCTTATTCAGCCTCGCCCCCTCCGACACGCGGCAGACAATGCGTCTTGCTATCAAGCCGGCAATCTGGTTGAAGACAAACTTTCTGCCTGAGAGGCTCTCGGCAAGCACCGCGTTCTGCTCGTTTTCAAGCGACGCCTTATCAAGGTTCGCCGACAAAAACTTGCCCGGGTTATAAAGTATCTTCAAAACCTTACAGGAAGCAGGCGCCCTGTTTACATGGACGTTAAAAACATTCATGAAGATGCTTATCTTGACGGCTTCCGACTTTAAAAGCCTCTCTTCGAAAACATTTTCAATCTTTATAATCTTGCCATCAGCCGGGCTGACTAACGTATCGTTGCCGGAAGGCACTATGCGTTCGGGGTCCCTGAAAAAAGCTATTACAAAGACCGCCAAAAGCACAAAAAACACGCGCACGGCTACGTTGCCGTTAAAATAAAAAACAATGGCGGTAATGCCGAGCGCGATGAGTATGAACGGCCAGCCTTCTTTAGCTATAGGTATGCCCAACGTAAAGCCCTCTCTTAGATGTTAACGCTTAGCAAACACATTCTACGTTGCATTACGCGGGCCGCGCCCAGAGTGATTGGCGGACAAGCCACCCCACCGCACTATTAAACGAATATTATTGATTGCCGTCAGGAGTAAACTCCTGACGGCACGGCAAATTCATCGCAGTTTAGCAGGGCTGGCACAGCCAGCCAAAGCATCCGCTAACTTTTGTAATGCAGGGCATTGCCCGCCACGCACAGCTAAAACATTAGCTTGCTTAATTTTTGCTCTTATCAACTATTTTGCCTTTTTTGAGCCACGGCATCATGTCCCTTAACTTAGCGCCCACATCTTCAATTTTATGCGCTTCTCCCTTTTTGGTAAGCGCGTTGAATACAGGCTTGTTCGCGCTGTTTTCAAGCATCCAGTCCCTTGCGAATTCTCCGTTTTGAATTTCGGAGAGTATCTTTTTCATCTCTTTTTTAGTCTCGCATGTTACAACCCTCGGGCCGCGCGTAAGGTCTCCGTACTGTGCCGTGTTGCTAATGGAATAACGCATATTTGAAATGCCGCCTTCGTAGATAAGGTCAACGATAAGCTTCAATTCATGCAGGCACTCGAAGTAAGCCATCTCCGGCGGATACCCCGCCTCGGTAAGCGTTTCAAAACCCGCGGTTATAAGGGCGCTTACTCCGCCGCAAAGCACGGCTTGCTCGCCGAAGAGGTCGGTTTCAGTCTCGTCTTTAAACGTGGTTTCTATTATGCCGGCCCTGCCGCCGCCGATGGCGCTTGCGTACGCGAGCGCGACTTCAAGCGTGTCGCCGGAGGCGTCCTGATAAACGGCCACAAGCGTGGGCACGCCATTGTTTTTTGTGTATTCGTGCCTTACAAGATGCCCGGGGCCTTTGGGCGCGGCCATAAATACATTCAAGCTTTTATCCGGCACTATCTGGCCGAAGTGAATATTAAAACCATGCGCGAACGCAAGGTACGCGCCTTTTTTGAGGTTCGGCCCTATTTCAGTTTTGAAAAGACCGCCCTGAAGTTCGTCCGGCACAAGTATCATTACAACGTCCGCGCCTTTTACCGCTTCCGCGACCGTCTTTACGCTAAGCCCTGACGCCTCCGCCTTTTTCCACGAGGCGCCGTCTTTTTTAAGACCAACAGTAACGGAAACGCCGCTTTCTTTCAGATTAAGCGAATGAGCGTGCCCCTGAGAGCCGTACCCTATTACCGCTATTTTTTTAGAGCGTATCTTTTCGAGGTTTGCGTCCTTGTCGTAGTAGACCTTCATGCGTATCTCCTTTAAATGACGTTGGTTTATTTATTTTTGTTTTGCGCTTCTTGCCATTGCAATGCGTCCGGTGCGGACTATCTCTTTAATGCCAAACGGCCTCATAAGCTCGACTATGGCGCGAATCTTCTCGCCGTCGCCGGTAATTTCCACGGTGTACGTCCTCGGGCTTACGTCAACTACCTTTGCCCTGAATATATCAACTATACTCAGTATCTCCGCCCTGTTTTCGGAATTAGCCGTGATTTTTATAAGGGCAAGCTCGCGCTCTATGTGCTCTTCTTCGGTGAAATCGTGCACCTTTATCACGCTTATAAGCTTATTAAGGTGCTTGCTTATCTGCTCAAGGACGCTGTCGTCGCCGGTGGTGACTATCGTCATTCTCGATATTTTAGGGTCTAAGGTTTCAGCCACGCAGAGGCTCTCAATATTAAAACCCCTGCCTGAAAAAAGCCCGGCTATGCGTGAAAGCACCCCGAATTCATTTGCAACAAGCACTGATATTGTATGACGCACTATTACCTCCGTTCCCGCGCACGCAACTTAAATCTTAAGAAACCTCTGATTAATTCCTTTCAGCAATCAAAAGGCATCGGGTATCAATTCTGAGATGTCTTTTCCGGCAACCGTTACCAGTCCTTTCCTCACCTTTACCCCTCACCCTACCCTCTCCCGCAAGGGGAGAGGAGAAAAAAAGAAATTAATCAGACCTTCCTTAATACTGCCGTGTAAGTATACGGCAGGCGAAGTTCACGGGGAAATATATCTATACAAGAAGCATCTTATTTAGCGGCTGTCCGGCCGGAACCATCGGGTAGACGTCTTCAAAAGGGTCAACCTTGAAGTCAACGAGCACAGGCTTGTCCTTCACTTTTAAAGCCTCTTTTATAACGGGCTCAACCTCCGCCGGAGTGCGCGCGCACAGCCCCACGGCGCCGTAAGCCTCGGCAAGTTTTACAAAATCCGGCTGGACCGACATGCACGTGTGCGAATACCTTTTATTGTAAAAAAACTCCTGCCACTGCCTAACCATGCCCAGCACCATGTTATTAAGTATAAACACTTTAACCGGAAGCTTGTACTGCACCGCCGTGGCAAGCTCCTGAATGTTCATCTGTATCGAGCCGTCTCCTGCGATGTCAACGACAGTTTTGCCAGGAAAAGCAAGTTGCGCGCCTATGGCCGCGGGAAAACCAAAACCCATTGTGCCAAGGCCGCCGGAGGTTATAAACGTCCTCGGCTTGTCGTACTTGAAAAATTGCGCGGCCCACATCTGGTTCTGACCGACCTCGGTGGTGATTATCGCGTCGCCCTTTGTAGCGTGATAGAGCTTTTCAATGACCATCTGCGGTTTTATCTTGCCGCCTTCCTCCTGCTTGTACGAAAGCTTGTGTGTCTTTGCCCACGCGTCAACCTGGGCCAGCCACTCTTCGGTCTCTTTCTTAAACGCAGATATGGCTTTCTGCGCCGGAAGCGCCTTTAGCATATCCTTTAAAACCACCTTAACGTCGCCGACTATGGGCACGTCCACCTTGACGTTTTTGCTGATGGAAGTAGGATCAATGTCAATATGTATTATATCCGCGTACGGCGCGAACTCGTCAATCTTGCCGGTAACGCGGTCGTCAAAACGCGCGCCTATGGCGATAAGGCAGTCCGTGTTGGTTACAGCCATGTTGGCCGAAAAAGTTCCGTGCATTCCGAGCATACCCATGAAGAGCGGATGAGTGCCCGGAAACGCGCCAAGGCCCATAAGCGTAGTCGTTGTGGGTATGCCGAGTTTTTCAACAACAGCTCTTAAATCATCGGACGCGTTGGAAAGCACAACCCCGCCTCCGGCGTACACAACCGGCCTCTTTGACGCAAGAATAAGCGACACGGCCTTTTGTATCTGCCCGGGGTGCCCTTTGTAAGTGGGCTGGTAGCTGTCAAGTTCTACCTTTTCCGGGTAGTCAAATTCCACCTTTGCCGTAAGCACGTCCTTTGGCATATCAACAAGCACCGGGCCGGGCCTGCCTGTGGTGGCTATGAAAAACGCCTCTTTTATAATCCGCTGCAAATCTTTTATATCCTTTACAAGGTAGTTGTGCTTTGTGCAAGGCCTTGTAATGCCGACTATGTCGGCCTCCTGAAACGCGTCATTACCTATAAGCGCGGTAGGCACCTGACCGGTAAATACTACCATAGGTATCGAATCCATATACGCCGTAGCTATGCCGGTAACCGTGTTCGTTGCACCCGGGCCTGACGTGACAATAACTACGCCCGGCCTGCCGTTTGCGCGCGCGTAACCGTCCGCCATGTGCACCGCGCCCTGCTCGTGCCTTACGAGTATATGCTTTAATGGAGCGTCATATAACGCGTCGTATATAGGAAGCACCGCGCCACCGGGAAAGCCGAAGACGGTATCAACGCCTTCCTTAAGAAGACACTCTATGAAAATTTCCGCGCCGTTTTTTTCTGTCTTTTTCATGTTCTTTGTCTTGCCCCTGATTTATATCTTCAAACCGGTAACTGATATCAAAATTGTCAGTTTTATTTTTTAACAGGTCTGAATGCCCTTTTCTACGAAAACAAATCTCTCAAATCCTGATAACCGTTTACCGGTAACAGATAGTCGTTAACCGCTTAACCGATAACAATTTTTGAAACCTACTTCAAAACAGCGCCGGTATTAGCGCTTGTCACGACGCGCGCGTAACGGGAAAGCCAGCCCTTTGTTATCTTCGGCTCAGGCTGTTTCCACGCCTTCTTGCGCCTGCCAAGCTCTTCATCCGTTACCTTCAACTCAAGCAGTCTTGCGTGAATATCAAGCTCTATTTCGTCGCCCTCTTTTATAAAGGCTATGGGGCCGCCTTCCATTGCCTCCGGTGAAATATGCCCTATGCACGGCCCGCGCGTACCACCTGAAAATCTGCCGTCCGTAATAAGCGCTACGGACTCGCCAAGGCCCATACCCATAAGCGTTGCGGTCGGCGCGAGCATCTCTCTCATGCCGGGGCCGCCTTTAGGGCCTTCGTACCTTATAACCACGCAATCGCCCTTTACTATCTTTTTGGCGAGTATCGCCTTCATGGCGTCTTCTTCGCTGTCGAATACGCGGGCCTTGCCTGTAAAACGCATCATGCCTTCGCTCACGCCGGACTGCTTTACAACCGCGCCAAGCGGAGCGATGTTGCCTTTTAAAATAGCTATGCCGCCCTCGGCGTGGTACGCCTTATCGAGTGGACGGATAACGTTGTCGTCTATGTATTCGACGCTTTCTATTATCTGCCGCACCCTTTTGCCGGAAACGGTAGGGTTGTCTTTTATCGAATCTTTAAGCCGCACAAAAAGAGCCGGAATGCCGCCTGCCCAGTGGAAATCTTCCAAATAATGGTCGCCGACCGGTTCAAGCGAGGTTATGTGCGGCGTAGTCTTGCTTAATATATCGAATGTTTCAAGCGGAAGCTTTACGCCCGCTTCATGCGCTATCGCCAAAAGGTGCAAAACCGTGTTTGAAGAGCCTCCAAGAGCGAGATCAGAACGCACGGCGTTTTCAAAAGCCGCCCTTGTGAGTATCTTTCTCGGCGTTATGTCTTTTCTTATAAGCTCGACAATCCTTTCGCCGCTGTCAAAAGCGATTCTCTTTTTTTCCGCAGAATTAGCGAACGCGGTTCCGCAAAGCGGCAGGCTCATGCCCATGGCCTCGGTCAGGCAGTTCATGGTGTTTGCCGTATAAAGGCCCTGACAGCTTCCCGCACCCGGGCAAGCGCCCATTTCACACGAATCAAGCTCTTTTTTTGATATTTCATCGGCCCGGAACTTGCCCATGGCCTCGAACGTATTGCGTATGAAAGAGAGCTTCCTGCCCCTGTAACGGCCTGTCATCATAGGGCCGGCGGTTACGACGATTGCCGGTATGTCAAGCCTTGCCGCGGCCATTAACATGCCCGGGGTAATTTTGTCGCAGTTGGTGAGCAACACCAAACCGTCAAGCGCATGGGCTTCGGCAACGCTTTCAATCAAGTCGGCAATTAACTCCCTTGAAGGAAGCGAATAGTGCATCCCCCTGTGCCCCATGGCCATGCCGTCGCAAACGCCAGGCAGACCGAAGATGAACGGATAACCGCCTCCGGTATGGACGCCTTTTTCTATAAAACGCTCAAGCTCCCTCATGCCGACGTGACCGGGTATGAGGTCGGTAAAACTTGACGCGACGCCGATAAACGGTTTTTTAACTTCGCCACGCGGTATGCCCGTAGCGTAAAGCAAGGCCCTGTGAGGAACCCTCTCAAGGCCTTTTTTCATCCTATCGCTTCTCTGTTTCATGTCGCTGTTGTATTGCCGCCTTTTTAACCGCTACAGATGCTTGGCAAGTATCCTTTGCATTTCGTCTTTCAAGGTAAGCTTGGCCTTCTTCAGCTTAGCCTTTTCGAATATTTCGTCAGCCGTCAAAACAGGTTTTTTTTCAAGCTTTGAAACCCTTTTTTCGTACTCCCTGTGCGCGTCGTAGCTCTGCCTGAATATCGGATCTTCAGTAATCAGCCTCTTTACAAGCTCTTCAGTCTCAAGTGCCATAAAGCCTCCTCTTAAACTTAGGTTTTTATGGTGTTCACTAAAGTCGCGCCTGCGCCCAGACCTCCTTAAAAGGTAATGGATTTACAAGGTTTTTCAACAAGATAAACCAATTTCATCTTAACGCAGTATAAATTGCTTGTCAATATGCCTTTTTGAACTTATTTACGTATGATTACACTACTAAAAACCGCAAAACACAGGCTTTAAGTTATTATCTTTGTCAAAGGCTTATAGTCGCCCTCCGGTCTTCTTAAATACAAGGGTTTAAGCCCTAAAACGTCCGTTGGTTCTTCGCCGGATAAAAACATCTTTAGCGCGATGCGACCGACACATTCGGCCTTTATCCGCCAATCGTCTTCCGGCGCAATAATAGCGCCTTTAAAGCTGTTTTTAATCTCTTCGGAGTGTTTTATAAGGCCGCTACCAAGGAATACGGCTTGCCCTTCCTTACCAAGCTTTGCTTGTAGCGCGGCTATAAGGTCGCACGGCAAGAACGCGGCTGAATCAATAAGCCGGACAACGCTTTCACCTTCAAAAGAATAAAGCGCGGCATAAACCTCACCTTTGTGCGCGTCAATCAGTGCGCAAACCGGCATTTTTGATAAACGCGCGTTTAACGCAAGAGCGGAAAGCGAAGATACTCCGAATACTCGTTTGTCAAGCGCCCATGCCATGCCTTTAACAGCGCTAATGCCGATGCGAAGTCCGGTAAACGAGCCGGGGCCGTTTACAACCGCGAAAATGTCAATATTCTTTACGCTAACTCCATGCTCTTTTAAAAGAGCATGGATGTTCGGCATTAGCCACACGGAATGAACAACCGCGTTAGCCCCGCCTGAAAAGGCTGAGGCCTCGGCCACTACGCGCTCCGAATCGAGCAGTGCAATGCTTGCGGATTTTTCCGAGGTATCAACGGCGAGTATCTTCACAGCCAGCTCCGGTTAGAGGCTACAACTTGCCGATAATCCGGAATATATCGTTATACGTGACAAGCAACATCAGCATCACAAGAAGCACGATGCCTATCTGTTGTGCCACACCCATAAAACGCTCGCTAAGCGGTCTTCCCTTTATCAGCTCGATGCCGAAAAAGAGTATATGACCTCCGTCGAGCACCGGTATCGGAAAGAGATTTATTATGCCGAGTTGCAAACTCAAAAAAGCCACAAGAGTAAGAACGTCCACAAGGCCTGATTTTGCCGCCTTGCCCGCGTACTGGGCTATCATTATAGGCCCGCCAAGAGCCTTTAACGAATATTTGCCGCCGACAAGCCCTTTAATCACCATAAACAGCCGTCCAGCCATGTCAACGCCCGCCACAAAGCCCTTTGGAATAGCTTCTATAACGCCGTAACGCCGCGTTACGTTTTCAACCTTACGCGCTACGCCTATGAGATAAACATTCGCTTCTTTATTATGTTTAGGCGTTATCTCCACTGCGAAAGTCTTATCGCCTCTGCTTATTAAAAAGACCTTCTTCGCGCCGTTTTTGTGTATTATCCCCTCAAGCTCCGCCCAGTGAGTTACCGGAACTCCGTCAACGCTTAAAATCAAATCGCCTGCTTTTAGCCCTGCCTCTTTTGCCGGATAACCTTCGCTCAAATCGCCGATAACCGCCGGCATTACCGGGTACATGCCGGTTGCCCCCTCGCCCGTGTCTCTTGAAAACGCCGGAGCGAGCGTAATATCCAGCTTCTCCTGCGCGCGCGTCACGCCAAGCTTTAACGGCTTGTCCGAGTCGGCGACCTCAAGAAACTGCTCCCACGACGATACCTGTTTGGAATCAACAGACGTTATTACGTCGCCTTTTTTAAGCCCTGCTTTTTGCGCCGCGGCTGAAGGCGCGACATAACCTACCTCAACCTTGCGATCAAGGTACGACGGAACCTGCACGCCTATCATAAATATCAGCGGAAATAGCAATAGAGAGAGGATAAGATTCATAATCGGCCCGGCGGCAACTATGGCCGCTCGGGTTGAGACGGGTTTTTTAGCGAACGACTTATTCATCTCAGCCGGCGATACGTCCTCGCCCGGCGATTCGCCGGTCATCTTCACGTACCCGCCAAGCGGCAAGAGCGATAAAAGATATTCTGTTTCGCCTTTTTTTATGCCGATAATCTTGGGGCCGAAACCGAGGGAAAACTTTTCAACCCCTACGCCCTTTATTTTAGCCACGGCAAAGTGGCCAAGCTCATGAATGAATATAAGCACGCCGAGAACAACGATGAACGAAATAACGGTTATCATGTTGTGATATTTTTAAGACCTTTCAATTGTAGTTTGCAAAACCGCTCGCGCGGGTTAAAGATTTCAGGGTGCCTCTGAAATTTAGAAATTTCTTCCGAGATCGAGGCAAGGCAAAAATAAAAAGCGGCGCATATGCGCGAATTGCGAGCATTTTTATTTTTGCCTAACAAAGAAATCAGGAGAAATAACGCTTTTCAGAGGTAGCCTTTATTATATCCACTGCCTTCTTTCTCGCCGCCAAGTCGGCCTCGACTATATCCTGAACGTCTTCTGCCACGCCCCTTTCCCCGACCGCGTCAAGCACGCCGGCTATCACGCGATGTATGCCGGTAAAACCTATTACCCCTTTTAAAAATGCCTCAACCGCGACTTCATCGGCGGCGTTTAACATGGCGGGCGCCGCGCCTCCGCGTTCAAGCGCGCCGTACGCGAGAGCAAGGCACGGAAATCTTTTCAAATCAGGCTCTGCAAAATCAAGCCTCAGGCCTTTCAAATCAAGCGCCGGAG
>SCQA01000227.1 GCA_004298725.1 bacterium | reverse complement strand
GGACTTGTTCACCTCAGGCGGAACGTCAATTATGCGTACGATCCTCGGTGTTATGGACATGAGGATATCCGTCTCTCCACTGGTTTCGCTCTTTGATTTAAAGAGAATGCCAAGAAGGGGGATATCCCCCAAGAACGGCACCTTTGATGTGGACGTTCTTTCGTTGTTTGATATAAGTCCCGCGAGCACCGCTTTTTCGCCGTCTTTTAAGCGCAGAAAAGTTTCGGCGTTCCTGCTTCTTGTCGTGTAGGCCTCGGTTGACTTGCCGTCCGCCTGAAGCGTCACTTTTTCGCCGAGAGAAGAGACTTCGAGTTTTACCTCAAGCGTAACCTCGCTTTCCTCGGAATGAACAATCGGAATAAAATCCATTTTTACGCCCACTTCCTTGTATTCCGGCGTACTGCCGGTGGTGGTCGTCTGCGCGACCGTTGTGGTTGACACCGCAATAGGCACCCTGTCTGATATTGCAAAACGCGCTTTTTTCTTGTTGAGTATTCGTATCCTCGGGCTTGCAAGAGTCTTTACCATGCCTTGAGAAATCGCAAGGTTTAATGTGGCGTTAGGTATTGAAAAAAGGTAGTTGCCGTCCGCGAGGTTTTTAAGTTGCGCAAGGGTTAGGAGGTCGCCTAATTTTCCTCCGGTAGGCGTAACGCCGCCGTTAATCGAATATTGGCTGAGCTTAGTGCCAAGCTCGAGAATTTTAGTGCGGTTCACTTCAAGCAGTTCAAGGTCAAGATAAACTTCGGCATCGGCCCTGTCGGTTGAATCTATCAGCCGTTTTACAAGCTCCATCTTTTCAGAAGTCTCTCTGACGATAACTGCGTTAAGTTCTTCGTTAACGTGTATCTGACGCACGTTTAAAAGGGTTTTTAGCATGTTCGCCGTCTTTTTAGCGTCCGCATTGGAGAGATAATAACTCTGTATTATAAGGTCTTGATATTGTTTTCTCTTTGCCGGAGTGTCTGGAATAAGCAGAACGGTGTTGTCGTCCACTTTGTTTTTGAAAAGGTTGTTGATCTGTATAAGCAGATCAAGCGCCTTGTTAAACGGAGTGTCTTTTATAAAAAAAGACGTCTTGACGTCTTTAACGGATTCATCGAAAAGGACGTTTAGCCCGGCAGTCTTGGCGAGTATTTCAAAGGCTGTTTTTACCTGCACGTCTTTGAGTTGCAAAGTCACGGGCTTTGCTGAAAAGAGCGGTTTGACGTCATCGGCGTTCTTCGCTTTTTCCTCAAGGGATATTCTTCTTTTTTCAATAAGCGTTTCCAGCGCTTTCCTTGCAACCGCGTTGCGGGAGTCTATTTTAACGGCCTCCTGATATTGCGTTACGGCTCCGGAGTCGTCGTTGTTCTTTTCAAGTTCAACGCCAAGCTCATAGCGCGTGCGCGACTGTTTTATTTTTACGGCCTTTCTCAGTTCGTTTTCTGCGATGCTGTTTGACGGATACACGGCCAAGGCAAGCTGAAACTCGCTTATCGCGGCATCAATTCTGTTCATAAGCGCCGCCTCGGCGCCTTTTTGATAATGCAGTTCAGACGCCCGTTCCCGCGCCATGATAAGCCTTACGTTGTAGTCAATGTTTTGAGGGTCTCTTTGTTTTGCTTCTTCATAGGCTAATACCGCTTCATCGAATTTGCCTTGCGAGGCGAACTTTTCGCCTTTGTTGTATGCGGACTTCGCGGCGCACGACAAAAGAAGTAACGCGACTGCGACTATAAATACCCCTTGTTTTATCACCTATTTCTCCGTAGCCGGAATTGAAATCATTTTACCGGTTTCAATTGAAATGACTTCTACACGGCCTTCCAAAGCGTTTACCCTGAATTTATCGTCTATAACCCCGCCTGCGGCGACGATATAAACATTGCCGCCCTTGGACATGAATATTTGCCTTTGTGCGTTGTTTTCGATGAAGCCTAAAAATTTGAACAGCTTTAATTCCTCCATAACTGTGTCAACGGGCGGCGGCAAAGGTTTTTTTTGCTCCGGTGTCGGCGGAGCAGGCGGCTTTTGAGTTAAAAACATCTTAAAAACATTACCGCCTTTAGTAAGCGGCGGCTTCTTTGACTCTTTAAGCTTTGAGATGTCTATCGCCGGTAGTTCATTTTCTTCCGATACTGACGCCTTGCTTTCCACTGGCCGGATATTTATCGTGCTTTGTCCGGTTGGGTAATTTGTAACAAATTTTAACGGCGCTTTTTTTTGTTCAGATGAAAAGACAACTCTGTACGCGAGCGACACGGCAAAGATTGAAACCAAGACGCACAGTAATTTTTTTCTATTCGTTTTTGACATACGCGGAGACCTTGAGCTTGAGTTTCATTTTTTCGTTGGCTGACGTTTTCTCAAGAGCCGCGTCTTCTATAACGAAAAAACTTTTTGATGATTCAAGCCTGTGCATGAAGTTCTTAATGCCGCTGTATTCGCCGTCCGCAGAGAAAGAAAATGAAATTTTCGAGATGTCGCTGACGTCGGATTTTTCAGATGCGTATGAAATATCCTGAATTGAAAGCGCCGCCGCTTTTGCGGCGTAATCAATTTCGCGCATTAAACCGGCGGTTTCTTTTTTTTTGGAAAGCATGGCGTAAAATTCCGAAAGGTCTTTTTCAAATTTAAGAATTGAAGGAGTTCCGGCGCTACCGGAGCGCGCTTTCGCAAGCGCGGCGGCATTAAACAACGCGGCGTCCGCTTTTGTTTTTTCGGAAAGCGTAAAGGCGTAAAAAAAGATTAAGTTGATAATTATTATTGAGGCGGCGGCGAATATATATTTTTTAATCATGCGCCAATGTACTCCATTTCCATGCTGAAACTGACGAGCCTCTCGCCGGTTACTTCAACAACGGACGTGCGTTTTAGAGAAACGTCTTTAAAACAACAGGATTTATCAAGCTTCTGCGCGAAGACTGTTATGGCCGGAAGGTCTTTGGCAACGCCGTTTATGCTGATTCGCAATCCGCCTTGCGTAAGTTTTTGGGATATGCTTGTAAGGCTTACGTTGGCAGTAGCTTCTTTTTCAAGCCTGTAAAAAAACAATGACCATGAAAACGCTTTAGCGCTAATAACGCCGTTCACAAAAGCCGCTTTTTTAACGAGCAACTGCCTTTTTTCTGCGCTCAGGCCTTGCGGGCCGCGAGGGCCTGTCTTTTTAGCGACGTGCTCCCTTTTAAGCATTTCGGCGTATCTTCCGGCGTCAGCCTTAAACGATAAATACCAGTAGATATTGCCCGACATGGTAAGTATTAAGCATATTGAAAAGACGATATAAAACTTGCGCAAGGCAAGGCGATGTTTTTTGCCGGTGTCAGCGAAGTTTACGGTAAGCCTCATTTCAATTCCTTTCAACGGGCAAAGCTGAAAACGCGGCCCCGGAGGCCGCTGAAAATATATTCGGGGTATTGCCTGCGCAGGTAATGACGTCCGTAAGATTAAGAATTGATATGCCAGCGTGGTCAAGGCGCTCTTTAAGAGCGTCAATTGTAACGCCGCAGTCAATGTCAATGCCGATAAATGCCGTTTTATGCGGTTTTTTGCCGCATAAGCTGGAATAATAATTTAAAGACGCGAGCACTTCCGTTGTCAACTCGCCATTTT
>SCQA01000226.1 GCA_004298725.1 bacterium | reverse complement strand
GATATTTCCAGCTACCCTCTGAGGGGGGAGATCTAATCTAAATCACCATCATCTAAATTAAAGCCTGTGAAGCACTTCCTGTATCTTCAGCTTAAGCTCTTCAACCCAGAACGGGTTGCCTTTTTGTATGAATCCTTTTACGTGCAGGTCAAACCACTTCGGGTCGAGCACAAGGTCGTCAACAATATCTTTGCCTGTTGTAATTACGGCGGGAAGGTTCTTTACTATTTGGTTGGCCTTTACAAGAAACTCTTCGCCGTCCATGGTGGCTTCCGGGTCTTTAGAGTTTTTAAGGTGCAAATCAGTCACTATCAAATCTATCTTCTGTTTTTTAAGCTCTCTTAACCCTTCCGCGGCATTTTTGGAAATGATAACGCCGAAGCCCGACTCCTTAAAAGAGTGTTCCGTCATCTCCCGCGCAAGCCTGTCGTCGTCAAGAAGAAGTATGGTTCCGCGCGTAGCGGCTTTAGGCGGCGCAGGGGCCTCTGGTGGAGGCGGTGGCGGCGGAGCAGGCGCGCTGACAACAACCGGTTCGGGTTTTTTAGCGCGCGATACGGTATCTTTGATAAGGGCTACAAGAAAGCCGTCCGCGTTCTTTTTAATAAGATAGCGCGCACCGCACCTTATACAGCTTATCTTCGAGCCGGATTCCCACTCAGGCAGGCTTTCAACAGGTATCCAAAGCCTGAAGCTTTTATGGCAATCCGAGCATTCTATTTCAAGAGGTTCTTTTTTGACCGTCATTTCAGTTCTATCCTTAAACCGGCAAACTTAACTAATTACCGGCAAAATACAATACCCGCGCTAAAAAGCTTTACTCCCATAAAATATGTTTTTACAGTTTATCGTAATAAGCAAACGCTTGTCAAGACAGGCAAAAACCAAAAAATGTTTTTTTGAATACCCCCCTGCCGAATGCAACACTTTACCGGTCTTGCGGCTTCATCTCTACCTGTTTATTTCCACCTGCCAGCGAACCGGAGCATTACCTAAGGCTTCCTTGAATACCCGCTACTTTGCCAAGCCCCATAAGGTTAATCGTCAAAAAAATTACCTTTTCCTCAGGCTTTATGGTGTAGTTCAAGGTCGCGCCGTAGCACTGGTGCCTGTATTCAATGCCGTAGGCCGCTTCAAGGGGCTTATTCTGGTCAATTGAAAACCGGTTCATAAACGTAAGGTCAACTGAGCTTATTGTCCGAAGGCGGCCCGAAGCTTCAAGGTAGCGCACCAAAGTGCTTCTTAAAAAACGCTCCGTCAGGCCAAATGAATCGCCCCGCGAATCGTTTACGTCAAGTGAAACGTCGTAGCTTGTCACCCATCGCCAGTAAAAATTATACTTTTCCTTGCCGGTCAGCTTAATCCAATCTACCGGTTTTAAAATGGCCTCAATACTTATGTCTGAAAACGGCCTCTTTTTATCTGCCGGCGTTTCCAGCTCTTTGGTGTATTCGATTATGTCGAATGTTTCGCTCACGTCAAGATACAGGTGGTCAATGTAGCTCTTTTTCCCGTCTTTTACAAACTTTCCCGTCATGGTGCTGTTAAACCCGTATGTCACGGCGCTTGTGGCCGCAACACGGTCAATGCCGTCGAAGAAAGGCTTTTTCGTCTGGTCAAGCCCGGGAATATATAAATATGAAAGCTTTGGCCGCACCGTGTGCTTTAACGCCTTAAGATTTTCAGAATTTGTATTATAAACGCGCACAAATGTTGTAGCCGCGTCAATCTGTGCGTCGTATATGGTTCTGTCGCTGTAACGGCCGTTCGGGTCAATTTCCACAAGATACCATGTGCCGCGCGGAGCTATTGACGGCGTCAAATCGAAATATCTTCCGGGGCTGAGCGGCATGGAAAGCCTCGGGTGCACGTCAAGCCTCTGACCTCGCATGCCCGCCTCCCTGTAAAAATTTACCAAAGACGATTCCATTGATAAATTAAACGGTGTTGATTTTATCTTGTTGTCAGCGCCGTTAAAAGTTATCTCCGGCAGTCTTTGAAGCGTGCTTGACTTGTCCTTGACAAGAAGGTTGTTAAAATACCTGAACTGCATTACAAGGCTGTAAGACGACCAGCTCTTGCTGAGCGCCGCGTTGCTTTCAAATGACTCAAGCGAACGCTCCTTGCCTGATTCGCCGAAGTCTATAAAATATTCGTCGTCGCTAAGCACTTTTATATTGGATTTAAATAAGACGCCGCCGGGCAGTTGCTCGTTATGCCAATGCTTAAGATACCACCGGCTGTTTTTGGCGGTCATGGGGCGCGTCATGTTAGCGGCGCTTTTTCTGAACTCTCTTACCCTGTCAATGCTGTCTTCTTGAAAATGGTAAAAATTGAACTCTCCAAAACTTCTCTTAGTGCGGTAGTATCTGTACTCAAGGCCCTTGCCGAGGCCCCTTGCCGTCTCCTCTTCCAAGGAAAACGTGGCGTCCGTGCTGTCTGATATAGCCCAAAAGTAAGCATTTTCAAGCATGAAACCGCGAAGCTTTGAAAACCCGGGCGTAGGCGTTAAAAAACCGGACTCTCTTTTGCTCTTTATCGGAATCTTTAAATACGGCGTATAAAGAAGCGGCACGCCCTTTACCTTAAAAAAGGCGTTATACCCGGTAAAATACTCCCCGAGCGCTACGTTCCCCTTATACGCGAAAAAGCTCCACGCCGGGTTTTCATCGTCCCTGCAGTCGCACGGCGTAACTGTTACTTTCTCGCCTTCATACGTCGACGTACCGGTCTTTTTAAGCTTATCGCTGGTAAGATATACGTGTTCCTTATTAAAAAAGAGCCTTCCATTCGCAAAGAGCATGGTCTTGTCTTTTAAATCCATGTCAAGCGCATCGCCGGAGAAGATGTCTCCGCCCTCGTCAATGCCGGATATATTGCCTTTAGCGGTGGCCACGCCGGAGCGCATATCAACCATTGCGGAGTCCGCTTTGACAGTGGCGTTACCCTGCACTATAACGACATTGCCCCTGCCGTAATAAGTGTCAGCCCCTTTATCATAGCTGACAAAGTCCGCGGTAAGCTCCACCGGAAGGTCTTCCCGAAAGACCTTAGCGGGTACTGCGTCCTCTGCTACAGCTATGCCCGCAAAAAAAACGCTTGCAAAGAATAGCACCGCTAATGTGTTGATATATATATTTTTTATTTTGAGAGTTACCATGTGTTTTCAAGGCCAAGCACGCGGGCATTAACGCTTTGCAACCTTGAAAACGTAGCATACAAGGCGGGTTTTTACAAGCTTTTGCGGCGTTACAAGTTTTGCAACTGAGAGCTACTCATACCTTAACGCGTCTATGGGGTTAAGAAGCGACGCTTTATATGCCGGATAAAAACCAAAAAATATGCCGACAAGCCCTGAAAAGCCGAAAGCAAGCGCGAGGGAAAGCGGGGAAACTTCGGTTGGCCAACCGGCAAGCATGGAAAGCGCCCGCGAACCGGATACGCCGAGTATTATCCCTATTATGCCGCCAAGCAGAGACAGCGAAAGCGCTTCAATAAGAAACTGAAGGCGTATATCCCACGTTTTTGCGCCAATGGCCATGCGTATGCCGATTTCCCTCGTGCGTTCGGTTACGGACACAAGCATTATGTTCATTATGCCGATGCCGCCGACTATCAGCGACACGGAAGCAATGGCCCCGAGAAGAAGCGTCATTATCTTGGCGGACTGCTCCGCCGTCTGCATTATCTGCGTAAGGTTGCGCACAGTGAAGTCGCTGTCCTGCTTTGCCCCGATATGATGCCGCTGTGCCAGTATTTCATTAATCTGTTTTTCGGCGGACGCCATATTTTCGGCGCTTTTAGCCTTGACCATTATTATTCTAACCATACCCGGAAAGGCTGTTCCGAAGAGTTTTTTCTGCGCCGTTGTTACCGGCACGAAAATATTATCGTCCTGATCTTGTCCGGCCGGCGACTGGCCCTTTGGGGTTAGCACGCCTATAACCGTAAAAGGAACGTTTTTTATGCGGATTATTTGGCCAATGGGGTCAGTATCCCCGAATAAATTGTTGATAACGGTTTCGCCGAGCAGGCAAACCTTTGTGGCTGTTTTTACGTCTTGTTCGCTAAATGTCCTGCCGCGGGCTATGGGCCATTCGCGCACGTTGAATATGGACGGCGTGGAACCGATAATGCTTGTTGACCAGTTCTGGTGTCCGTAAACAACCTGCGCGATTCCGCCGAGCACTGGCGCTACGTCTGAAACCGCGCTTGCGTCTTTGCCGATGGCGTCGGCGTCTCCCATTGATAGGGTAGGCTGAGTTC
This sequence comes from bacterium, assembly GCA_004298725.1. Classification (GTDB taxonomy): domain Bacteria; phylum Desulfobacterota; class GWC2-55-46; order GWC2-55-46; family GWC2-55-46; genus SCQA01. Next base: position 3,782 of record SCQA01000226.1, on the reverse strand, counting down.
CGGCGCCCATGCGGGCGCCGCCGGCTGTTGTTGCGCCCGGAAGAATCATGATCAGGTTCGACCCCATGCCGGCTATCTGCGCGGCTATCATGCGCCGCGCGCCGGTGCCTACGGCAAGCATGGTTATCACGGCGCCCACGCCGATAATTATGCCGAGCATGGTAAGAGCAGAGCGCAATTTATTGACCCTAAGCGCCCTGAAAGATACCCTTAACGCGGAAGAGACGTCTATCATTTCGTACCGGCCTCGTCGCTTACCAAGCGTCCGTCGCGAAAACGAATAGTCCTTTTCGCAAAGGCCGCAATATCGTGCTCATGTGTAACAAGCATAATGGTTATGCCGGAATCGTTATTGAGCTTTACGAGAAGCTCCATAATTTCAACGCTTGTTTTTGAATCGAGGTTGCCGGTAGGCTCGTCCGCAAGTATTATCGGCGTGCCGTTTACAAGCGCCCTTGCTATGGCAACCCTCTGCTGTTGCCCGCCGGAAAGCTGGTTAGGCATGTGGTGTTGCCTGCCTTCAAGCCCTACGCTTTTTAGCGCGGCTAATGCCTTCCGGCCCCTTTCATCAACGCCTATTCCGGCGTAGAGCATGGGCAGTTCACAGTTTTCAATAGCCGTTGTCCGTGAAAGAAGGTTGAAACCCTGGAAGATAAAGCCGATCTTTTTATTTCTTATGGAGGCAAGTTCGTCCCTTGAAAGACGCGCCGTATCAATGCCGTCGAGCACGTACGCGCCGGACGTGGGCTTGTCAAGACAACCGAGTATATTCATGAACGTGGACTTACCTGAACCCGAAGGTCCCATGACGGCCACAAAATCGCCGCTGTCAATTGTAAGGTTAATGGTATCAAGGGCGCGAAGTTCAGTGTCGCCGAGCCTGTAAACCTTAGTTATGTCTTTTACGTCAATCAGCGCCATTTACCTCTAATCACCCCCACCCAGCTTACCCCCACAAGGGGAGGAAAAAAGAAAGTTGCCCATTTAAAACATCCTCGGACCGGCTATGGCCGGTTTTTTCAGCTTGGAGAGCGATTCAATTATCAGCTCCTGCCCTTCTTTAACGTCGCCGGAGGAGATTTCAGTAAAACTGCCGTCGCTTATGCCAACGGTTATCTTCACGCGGCGCGGCGTACCGGCCTCAAGCACCCACACGGACGGCCCGGCATCGGTGTTTTTCGCTTTAGCGGACTTATCGTTATTAAGCCTGAACCTCATGGCGGCATTCGGCGCTTTAAGCACGCCTTTTTTCTCGGCGCTGATTATCTGCGCGTTGGCCGTCATGCCGGGCTTCAACTTTAACCGCGGGTTGTCAACTTTTATAACGACGTCGTAGGTAACCACGTTTTGAATGATTATCGGCGCGTTCCGTATCTGGAGCACCTTACCGTGAAATAAAGCGTCCGGGTACGCGTCAACCGTGAAGGCTACGTCCTGTCCGGTGCTTACCCTGCCGATGTCGGCCTCGTTTACGTTGGTGTCTATCTGCATCTTCGTAAGGTCTTCGGCTATGGTAAAGAGGGTCGGCGTTTGAAAAGACGCGGCTACGGTCTGGCCTACGTCCACGTTTCTTGAAATTACCACGCCGTCAACCGGCGACAAGATGCTTGTGTACTTCAGATTTATATCGGTCAGTTTTAAGGCGGCCTCCGCCTGCGACACCTGCGCCTCGGACGCGCCAAGAAGCGCCCTTGAGATGTCGAAGTTGGTCAGGGCCGTGTCTAACTCGCTCTTAGCCACAAGGTTTTTTGAATAAAGCTGTTTTGTTCTGTCAAGCGTCCTTTCGGCGTCAACAAGCGATGCCTTTGATTTTTCAGAATTGGCGCGGGCAAGATTAAAGTTCGCCCGCGCCTGTTCCAACTGCGCCTCGAAGGTGGCCGGGTCTATTTGCGCTATAAGCTGGTTCTTTTTAACCGGTGAATTAAAATCAACGAATATCCGCTTAATGGTGCCGGAGGCCTGAGTGCCGACAAGTATTGTCGTTACGGCATTCAAGCTGCCCGTGGCCGTTACGGCCTCGGTAATATCGCCCCGCGTTACAATTTCCGTTTTGAACTTCGGCTCGTTGGAATTATTTTTTAGAAGAAAGTACGCGGCGCCGGCCGCTATAATTAGAACAACTATGACGGCAATTATTTTTTTCATCTCGCTCCCATTGCCTTAATCAGGCTCGCCTCAGCCACAAGGTAATCATACAGCGCCTGAGTATAATTTGTATTCGCGGTTACGTATTGAAGTTCTGCGTCCGCCACTTCAACGGAATTTCCTACGCCGGCTTTGTAACGCTCGTTTGCAAGCTCTCTGTTCTCTTCCGTCTGCCTCACGACTATTTCAGCGACGGGCACCCTCTCCTCGGCGTCCTTCAGGTTAAGATATGCCTGCTGAACTTCAAGGTAAACGCTCTGCCTGAGTAAATCTCTATTGGCGCGAGTAATATCCAGCGACGCCCTTGACTCCTCCACCTGATGCTTCGTCAAAAAGCCGCTGAATATAGGAATTGTCACGGTAGCGCCGAAGGTCCAGTTGTCGTCAAGCGGAAAGCTCTGACCGGACAAACCGTATGACGCGTTTCCGGCAAGCACCGGGTAATAGCCCTTTTTAGCCACGGACAAGGCCTCTTCGGCTGATCTTTGTTTTGCTGAAAGCGATTTTAAATCGTTTCTTATTCTATATGCCGTTTCAAGCGCCGCTTCAAACGTAATGTCGAATTTTGAAAAAGAAAGGTTGTCTTCTATCCTGTACTCCGGCGCGTTTGGCGCGCCCATTGCGTTATTAAGGTTTACGCGCGCGGTTTTCATGGCGCTTACAGCCTTTAACTGATTAAGCTTGGCGTTGCTGACGTCGACCAGAGCCTTTGTCACGTCGAACCTGGGCTTACTTCCGGCCTCAAAAAAACCTTTAGCCTGTGCAAGATGCGTCTCGGCTTGCTTGATTGCCTCGTTTGCCGTGGCAAGGTTCCGCGTTGCCTGCAAAAGGGTATAGTACGCCTGCCGCACGCCGAATACTATCAGCGCCCGCGCATTTTCAAGATCAGAGCGGGATGCGTCAAGGCCTAACCTTTGCACCTCAACCTGCCCGGAAATCTTGCCGAAGTCATAGATAGTCTGTTTTAACGACAGTGTCGCGTTATATTCGTCGGTTGGGTTGTTGGGCGCCGCCGTAGTCCTGGCGGTTGTCTGCGTGCTTTGCGTCACGGGAGACTTCTTTGCGTATCCCGATGTCGCCCCCAATTCAGGGTAGTAACCGGCCCGTGCCTGCTCCACTCTGCTTATACCCGCGTTTACGGAGCCAAACGCCGCGATTACGCTCGGATGATTTTTAAGCGCGATGTCAACGCACTTCGCCACCGTGAGGAGGTCGTCTTTTTTTATAAACTCCCCGGCTCGAGCGCTTCCAGCCGCGACGGCTACTACCGCAAGCACAAATAAAAAACGCTTTAAACGCATCAATATCTCCGCAGTTAAATAAGTAAGTGCTTACTTATTTTATTATATGTAGATTTGAGCTTATGTCAACGAATAAGCTTGCAGGCGGAACGCGCCGGGGCGCGGGCAAAAAGTGCCGGCTATTATTACGAAACGTACCCTTTGCTTTTAAGGGCTTTAAGCGTCGCTTCGCCGTGAGGCCGGCCTTCCACTTCAAGAATAACCTCGACGCATATCGAGCCAACCGGGGCGTCGTCAGCCTCCCTGCGGTGAGCAACGTGCAATATGTTCGCCTTTTGCATTGCTATTTCCGCTGTAAGCTCCGCAAGCGCTCCGGGAACGTCCGGTATAACCGCC
>SCQA01000225.1 GCA_004298725.1 bacterium | reverse complement strand
AAGGCCATTCACCTTGATACGGGCGCTTACCTTTTCCGCGAGGGCGACGGCGGCGACTCGATATTTTTCATTTCCGAAGGTATTGTTGAAGTTACGGGCTTCACAAAAGACGGCATGGAGGTATCTTTTGCCAAGCTCGGCGAGGGCGACGTTTTCGGAGAGTTCGGGTTTTTTTCAAACGCTAAAAGAAGAACCGGCGTAAGGGCGTACGGCGCGGCGATTCTGCTTGAGCTTACCAAAGCGGATCTTGAAGATATAATCGCAAATCATAAACGGGTCGGCGACGTGCTTATAAATTTTTACAAGGAGCGCGTGGTTGACCGCCTTATGGCGCTTTCAACGGTTTTTCAGCCGCTCGGCCCGGACGACAGAAAAGAAGTTTTAAAGCGTCTTAATATAGTCAGTTTCGCCAAAGGCGGCCTCATAACCTGCGAAGGCGAGCCGGGCGACACCATGTACTTGATAAAAGAAGGCCGCGTCTCCGTTTGGGTGAAGGATAAGAACAACAATGAAAAAACGCTTACCGAACTTGAAGAGGGCGATTTTTTCGGTGAAATAGCCCTTGCAACCAACAAGCCGAGGGTTGCCAGCGTTACAGCCCTTACGGACGTGAAGCTTGTGGAATTTTCAAGGTCAACGATCAAAGAGATGATAACGAAGTGTCCGTCCATAAAAACAATACTCGAGCGCGTCATAAGAGAGCGCGTGTCGGGCCTTGTAAGCGCCAGAGAACAACGCGGGACAATGATATGACATGGCGTTTATAAATGTAAAAAAGCTCTGCAAGAGCTACATCGGCGCTGGTAAAACCGTTGACGTGCTTCGCTCAATAGACCTTTCGATAGAAGAAGGGGCGACGCTTGCCGTGCTTGGCGCCTCCGGCGCGGGCAAATCAACTCTCCTTAATATTATCGGCGCGCTTGACAGGCCTACTTCCGGCGACGTCATGTACGGGACCGAGCCTATATCAACGCTTGACGACGGGCGGCTCGCGGCCTTTAGAAATAAATTTATCGGTTTTGTTTTTCAGTTTCATCATCTGTTGCCGGAATTTACCGCCGTGGAGAACGTAATGCTTCCGGCCCTTATAGGCGGAACGCCTTACGCAGAGGCAAAAAAAAAGGCGCTGGAGCTTTTATCCGAGGTCGGCCTTTCCACGCGGGCCGGGCACAAACCCGGAGAGCTTTCCGGCGGAGAGCAACAGAGGACGGCCATAGTTAGGGCGCTTATCCAGTCGCCGGAGGTTCTTCTCGCGGACGAGCCGACCGGCAATCTTGACACGAAAACAGCCGACGACGTATTCAGCCTTTTGCTTGAAATCAACAGGAACAGGAAGACAACGCTTGTGGTAGTTACCCATAATGAACATCTCGCGGCCAGAATGTCGCGGCGCATTAAGATGATTGACGGCAGTATAGCCAATGCATAGAAATCGCTTTATTAAGCGGCGTGCCTGCGTGTTCGGGTTTTTGGTTGCGCTTCTTTTGGCGTGCGCCGGAGCGGCGTTTGCCGGCGGTCTGAATGTAAAGGTAATCATACTGCCGTTTGATATGCACGCCGAAGGCGACATATCGGCAACGAGGCGCGTTTTAATGGACGGGCTTGCCGTGTCGCTAAGCAGGGCGGGCGCGGAAATTACCGGTATTGACGTTCTTAAAGAGCTTGTACTGCAACAGGGCGTAAAGAATTTCAACGAGGCTTCGGCAATAGAATTGTCAAAACGAGTCAGCGCGGACTTTGCCGTGCTCGGCTCATTAACCCGGCTTGGGAACTTCACCAACGCGGATTTGCGCCTTGTCGACCTTAAAAGCGGAGAGGTAGCGGCGTTCTACTATAAATCGTCCGGGTCGGAGGCCGAGATACTCGCTAAAATAAAAGAAACCGCCGATCTTATTTACGAAAAGATGCTGAAAACCATAAAATCAAAACCGGTAGTCCGTACTGGCAAGGTTGACGCCGTTTTTATTGAAGGCAACAGAAGAATTGACACGGACGCGATTTTAAAAAAAGTCGCGAGCAAACCCGGCGAGCAGTTTTCGCCTGACGACGTTAAGGAAGATTTAAGGGCGATATACTCAACCGGCTTTTTTGACGACGTTTTCGCCGACCTTTCGGAGACGGCCGGCGGCAAGGCGTTGACTTACGTTGTGAAGGAAATGCCTTTTATAAAAAAGATAGAGATTCAGGGCAACAGCGAGGTAAAAGAAGAAAAGATAAAAGACGCGCTGACTCTGAAGGAGAACACCGCGCTTAGTAGAACCTCGCTCGCCGAAAACGTGGCCAAGATAAAGGCGGTTTACGCCGAAGAGGGCTATTACCTCGCTAAAATCACGCCGGTGCTTGAAAGCGACGGCGTCGAGGCAACGATTGTATTCAAGATAAACGAAGGGCCGGAGGTTAAAGTCAAGCGCATAACCTTCATCGGGAACGCCAACTTTTCAAAAAGCGACCTTCTTGACGCCATAGAAACGAGCGAAGTCGGCTGGTGGTCTTTTGTCAGCGGTTCGGGCAAGTTTAACGAATACGTATTTCAAAACGACCTTGCATTGATAATAAACCATTACTTCAACAACGGCTACATAAACGCCGATATAGTTGACCACAGGGTGCTTCTGAGCGACGATAAGAAATGGTTTTACGTGACAATCGCAGTAAACGAAGGCGAGCAGTTTAAAGTAGCGTCGCTTGACGTGAAAGGCGACATGCTGACCACCAAAAAAGAGGTGCTCGAGAAGTTCAAGTTGAAAAAAGGGGACATATTCAACAGGTCGAAGTTCTCTAAAGACATTGATGCCGTATCGGACTATTACGGCGACAAGGGTTATGCCTACGCGGACGTAAGGCCGCTTACTAACCTGAACATGACGGATAAAACCATTGATATAACGATTGACATTAAGAAGAACGACCTTGTTTATATCGAGCGCATTGACATGACCGGCAACGTAAGGACAAGGGATAAGGTCATAAGACGGGAGCTTGAGGTTGAGGAAGGCAATCTGTTCTCCTCCACGGACGTTAAGATGAGCAAGCAAAACTTGAAGCGCCTCGGCTACTTTGAAGACGTAAAGATTAACCAGACAAGGGGTAGCGGCGATGACAAAATGAAGATTGACGTTGAAGTGAAGGAACGCCCGACCGGAGCCATATCCATAGGCGCGGGATATTCATCCGTTGACAAGCTTATAGGCACGGCGTCCGTTTCGCAGACAAATTTCCTTGGCACCGGTTTAAGGCTTGAGCTTACCGGCACTGTCAGCGCTTCAAGCTCGCGCTATTCTTTCGGCTTTACCGAGCCGTGGCTCTTTGACAAGCCCATATCGGCCGGGTTTGACCTGTATAATTCGGAAAAGACTTACCCCGACTTTAAAATAAGAAAGAACGGTTTTGACCTGCGCGCCGGCTTTCCCATAACAAAGAGGAGCACGCGCGGCTACCTTACTTACAGGCTTGAGGACGTGCATATAATCAACGTGGCGTCATCGGCCTCGTCGTACATACTTGATCAGGCCGGTTCGTCAACGCTTTCAAGCCTTAGGGCCACGGTAAAGCGCGATACGAGAGACGACGCGTTTTTCGCGCATGAAGGCTCGGTGCAGACTTTATCGAGCGAACTCGCGGGCGGACCGCTCGGAGGAACAACGGCTTATTTGAAGCACGAAGGCGACGCGATACAATACTTCCCCTTGGCATGGGACACGACGTTTTCGCTTCACGGCGCGGTGGGCTACGTGCAAGGGTACGGCGGCAAAGCCCCGCCGGTTTATGAAAAATACTTCCTCGGCGGCATAAATTCCGTGCGCGGCTTCAAGACAAGGTCTTTGGGTCCGGCTGATCCGGCTACGGGCAACCTCCTCGGCGGAGATACAATGGCTGTTTTCAACGCGGAATACACGTTTCCGCTCTTTTCAAAACAGAGCATACGGGGGCTCCTCTTTTTCGACGCGGGCAACGCGTACAAGGGCGCGATAGACCTTGGTCAACTTCGCACAGGAGCGGGCACCGGAATAAGGTGGTATTCGCCCATAGGTCCGCTTAGGCTTGAGCTTGGCTTTAATTTGAAGCCGAAGCCGTACGAGGCCAAGGAACAGTGGGACTTTACAATCGGCACTATGTTTTAACTATGGAACCTCTGATTTATTCAGGCTGGTATGCGTTGAGGTAAGGCGTAGGGCAGAGCGGTTGCTCTGCGTGCGCTTGTCACTTCCACGTTCTTTTAGCGGGAATCCGGTAACTTAGGTAGTTATTTATGGATTCCCGATTAAAACCTCGGTAGTGACAAACCCGTGCCACATCGCGCTAAATTAGAATAAATCAGACCTTTATATAACGATGAAGATCATAACCTCAAAGGAGAACCCAAGATGAAAAAACTGTCAATAGCCGCACTGGCCCTCGCGGCCTTTTTGTGCGCTCCAATGCCTGCTTTGGCAAAAGAGCCAGTATTTGCCTACGCTAATTTGCAAAAGGCCCTTAACGACTCCGAGGGCGGAGCAAAGGCCAAGGAAGCTTTGAATGAAGAGCTGAAGAAGCAGAAGGAGGCCTTCAACGGCAAGCAGGAAGAACTTAAAAAACTGCGCGACGAAATAGACAAAAAAAGCTCGGTAATGACGAAAGAAGCCAAGGAAGCGAGAGAGCAGGAGTTCAGGAACAAAAGTCAGGACTTTCAGAGGCAGTTCATGGAGTCCAACGATAAGCTTAACGCCATGAGGCAGGAAAAAGAAGACGAAATAGTCAAAGAGCTTCTTGACGTGGTCGACGAGATAGCTAAAAAGAAAGGTTACACCTATGTTTTTGAACGGTCAGCCGGCGGCATACTTTACGCCCCGCCCGAGGCCGACATAACCGATGAGGTTATAAAAAGTTACAATAAGCGCGCAAAGGGTAAAAAATAGGGAGCGCGCATGACCGGTACGGCAAAAAGCCTTTTTGAATTCGCCGCCCTTGCCAAAGGCCGCGTGCAGGGTAACGGCGACACGGAGGTGCGCCGGGCCGCGCCCGTTGAAGAGGCCGGTCACGGCGATATTGCTTTTGTAACGGATAAAAAGCACCTTAAGGCTATAAAGGCCGGCACTTCCGCGGCTTTTATCGTAGGTGAAGATATTGCCAACGACGAGACGCTTAAAGGCCTGAATTTAATCGTAGTGAAAAATCCGCACCTTGCTTTTGCCAAGGCGCTTGAGGTGTTAAGGCCGGTTGTGCATCCGGCGCCCGGGGTTCACCCTTCGGCAGTGGTGCATGCGGGCGCGGCGCTTGCCGGCGGCGTTTCAATAGGCGCTTGCGTTGTGGTGGAAGACGGCGCTTGCGTAGGCGATAAGGCAGTGCTTTATCCGGGTGTTTATGTTGGCAAAGACGCCTCGATTGGAGAAGGTTCTATTTTATATCCGGGCGTTGTTGTACGGGAGCGTTGCATAGTCGGTAAGAGGGTTATAATTCATTCAAACGCCGTTATCGGAAGCGACGGCTTCGGGTACGCGCGCGACGGAAATAAATATTACAAGATATCGCAAACGGGCATTGTTAGGATTGAAGACGACGCTGAGCTTGGAGCCGCGGTAACCGTTGACAGGGCGACGCTCGGCGAAACAGTGGTTGGACGCGGCACAAAAATAGACAACCTTGTTCAGATAGGCCATAACGTCAGGGTAGGCGAAGACGTTGTTATAGTGGCTCAGGTGGGCGTAGCCGGTTCGACGGTTATAGGAAGCCGCGTCCAGATTGGCGGGCAGGCCGGAATAGTGGGGCATCTTAATATAGGCGACGGCGCCATGATAGGCGCTCAGGCCGGCGTTATATCCGACGTGGAGGACGCCGCCGTCGTATCGGGCACTCCGGCCATTTCGCACGGAGATTGGCTTAGGGCGGTAAATGTTTTCGCCAAGCTTCCTGAAATGAAAAAACGCCTTATTGAGCTTGAAAAAAAGGTTAAAGAACTTGAAGCGCGCGCGGCGACTAAGT
>SCQA01000224.1 GCA_004298725.1 bacterium | reverse complement strand
TCAGTTCGATAGTTTTTTCTTCCAACCATTTTTTTTCAGAATTATATCAACCTCAAAAATGCCGTAATATCTCCTTCTTTCCATTCATGCTTTTCGAGTTCGTCATTTTGACCCCTTGCCGGGCTACCCGCGAAGCCTATATCACACAGTTTACCACAAACCTTTTCTCGGTTCATACGGATTTGTTTTCATAAATTCTTCGATAAGTTCCTTTGACCTCTGATCAACCTTTTTTGGCACGGTTATGTTTATTATAACATATTCGTCGCCCCTGTGCGCCCCGCCGAAGGCCGCGTACACGCCCTTGCCTTTTATGCGGAGCTTACCGCCGCTCTGCGTGCCGGACGGCATCTTTATCGTCATAATGCCGTCAATCGTAGGAACGGCTAATTCCGCGCCGAGAAACGCCTCTTTAACCGTAACCGGGCAGTCAACGTATATATCGCTGTCAACCCTCTTAAAATAAGCGTGCGGGGTGACGTTAATGACTATATTAAGGCTTCCGTTAGCCCCTCCGTTCGCGCCTTCGTCACCTTTATTAGGCACCCGGACAACCGAGCCTGTGGAAACTCCAGCCGGTATCTTTACCGTCATTGTTTCCGTTGTGCCGGCGCGCCTTGACGCCGTAATCTTAACGTCCGCTCCTTTTACCGAGTGCAGAAAATCAAGCGTAAGGCTGTATTCGATATCAGCCCCCCTTTGCGGCCCCCTTCTGACCCTTCCGCCTCTTCCTCCGAATATTTCGCCGAATATATCCTCAAACCCGCCAGTGCCGCCAAAGCCTTGCGTAAAGCCCTCATATTCTACACCGCCGGGCGGGTATTGATAACCCATGCCAGGCTCAAAGGTGGCCTGCCCTGTAAGGTCGTAATCGGAACGCTTTTTAGGGTCGCTTAGAACGCCGTATGCTTCGTTTATCTCTTTGAATTTGGCCTCCATCTCCTTTTTGTTGTTAGGGTGGAGGTCCGGGTGGAATTTGCGGGCAAGGGCGCGGTACGCCTTTTTTATCTCTTCCTCGGTTGCGTTTTTTGATACGCCGAGTATGTCGTAATAATCTTTGTTCGCCATTATTTGATTATAACGCATGGCTTGGGAAAAAAACCATACTTAAGATAAACGCCCTTCAGAAAGTTAGCGTCGTCATTACTTTCTTTCATATACTTCGTCATGGCTACCGATGTCGAGCAAGATGATTTCCTTGTCCTCGACAATCAGCGTAAGCGTAACGCGGTAGCTGAAAGCAAGGCTTACGGCGTAGCAGTCAGACAATTTTCCGCTAAGCGGGTGAAGTTTAAGCGACGGGCGAAATGGGTCTTTCTGCAGTGCTTCGAGAAGTTTTTTAAAACGCGGCTTGAGGTCCGGGTGCTTTGCAAAGAATTTGCGCGCCTGCCTCAAAAACTGCCTTGGCGAGGTAACGGCGTACACTATTCATCCTCTTCATCCACGGCCTTTAACAGGTCGTCAACCTTCTTGAATTTCTTCACGCGCCCGGCCTTAACGTCTTCAAGCGACGCTTTAACGCGGGCCATGTAGGCTTCATTTCCGGCGGTTATCAGCTCCTGATAATGCTCCTCTGAAATAACGACGTATTGGGGCTGATTATTCTTGATCACATGCACAGGGCCGTCTTTCATGGCTTCATCAACAGCGGTAATACCCCTGCGCTTAATCTCCTGTGCTGGAATGGTATTCATATCAGTACTCCTTTAAGTATAAAATAAGATACTAAAATTATAGCTTATTTTGCACAGGGATGCAAGAGGCAAATAAATAACGCGTGATGGCAAGTGTAACCCGCCCTTCGGCTACTCCATGACCGTGCAGGTGAGAAAGTGCGGCTTGTCAGGCTCGGTTATAACATAGCGGCTTCTTGTCTTTTGGGTTTTAGTCTTTTGGGTTTTAGTCTTTTGGCGCTACAGGACGCCTCTGCGTCCCCTCTTTAACCGCACAAACCAACCCATAACCAACCCCAGCTTACACCGCATACACAAACGCCCTGCCTTTCGGCAGGGCGTCGTCAAACTACTTTACTTCTTCTCGTCAACCACTTCCGCGTCAACCACCGTGCCTTGGCCGCCGCCCTGGGCTTGGCCGTGTTCATGCTCATGGCCGTGCGGTGCGCCCGGCGCTCCCTGCCCGGCGCCGGCCTGCTCTGCCGAGGCTTTTTTATACATCTCCTCTGCTATCTTATGCGAAGCTGTATTTATCTTCTCTATGGCGGCTTTAAGCGCGGCGAGGTCTTCCGCGTGAGTTTCAATGGTTTTTTTAGCTTCAGCCACTGCCTCTTCAACAGCCTTTACATCCCCCTCGGAAAGTTTAGCTTTGTTCTCGTGTAAAAGCTTTTCCGTGGAGTACACAAGGGAATCGAGCTGGTTTCTCGTCTCTATAAGCTCTTTTCTCTTTTTATCTTCATCCGCGTTCTTCTCGGCATCCTTGACCATCTTCTCGACTTCGTCCTTTATAAGGCCGCTTGACGCGGTAATGGTTATCTTCTGCTCCTTGCTTGTGGCAAGGTCTTTAGCGGATACGTTAAGTATGCCGTTGGCGTCAATGTCAAACGCGACCTCCACCTGCGGCACGCCCCTTGGCGCGGACGGCAAGCCGGTAAGGTGGAACCTGCCAAGCGTGCGGTTGTCCCTTGCCATAGGCCTTTCGCCCTGAAGCACGTGTATTTCAACCTCGGTCTGGTTGTCAGCGGCGGTGGTAAATGTCTCCTTCTTCTTGGACGGTATGGTGGTGTTCCTCTGTATAAGCGTAGTCATAACCCCGCCAAGCGTCTCAAGGCCGAGAGAGAGCGGAGTAACGTCAAGCAGAACAACGTCCTTTACTTCGCCTCCGAGCACGCCGCCTTGTATAGCCGCGCCTATTGCCACAACTTCGTCCGGGTTCACGCCCTTGTGCGGCTCTTTTCCGAAAAAGTCCGTAACGAACTTCTGTATGGCCGGCATTCTCGTCATGCCGCCCACAAGAACAACCTCGTTTATCTGCGAAGGAGAAAAGCCCGCGTCGCGGAGCGCCTGCTCGCAGGGCTTTTTGCTTCTGTCAACAAGGTCGCCTACAAGCTGTTCAAGCTTGGCGCGCGACAACCTCACTACAAGGTGCTTCGGTCCTGTCGCGTCCGCCGTGATAAACGGCAGGTTCACTTCAGTTTCCATTGCCGATGAAAGCTCTATCTTCGCCTTTTCAGCGGCCTCGCGGAGCCTTTGAAGCGCCATTCTGTCTTTGGTAAGGTCTATGCCCTGATCTTTTTTGAACTCGGCGGCAAGCCACTCTATAATGCGCTGGTCGAAGTTGTCTCCTCCGAGGTGGGTGTCTCCGTTGGTTGACTTGACTTCAAATACGCCGTCGCCGACTTCAAGTATGGAAATGTCGAACGTACCGCCGCCGAAGTCGTAAACAACGATTACTTCGTCCTTCTTCTTGTCAAGGCCGTAGGCAAGGGCTGACGCCGTAGGCTCGTTTATTATTCTTTTCACCTCAAGCCCGGCGATCTTTCCAGCGTCTTTTGTGGCCTGACGCTGGGCGTCGTTAAAATATGCCGGCACGGTTATAACCGCCTCGGTGACCGTCTCGCCAAGGTAAGCCTCCGCCGCCCTCTTGAGCTTTTGAAGTATCAGCGCGGAAACTTCCGGCGGAAGATAATCCTTGCCCATGTTGGACGACTTAACAACGGCCCTGCCGTTTGAGTCCTGCTCTACTTTATAAGGTACCATCTTCATTTCTTCGTTTACTTCGCTATAAGTCCTGCCCATGAACCTTTTAATCGAAAAGACCGTATTTTCCGGGTTTGTAACCGCCTGACGTTTTGCCACCTGCCCGACAAGTATTTCCTTATCCTTGGTAAATGCGACAACAGACGGGGTTATCCTGCTTCCTTCTTCATTGACTATAACTTTCGGCTCTCCGGCCTCCATGACCGAAACAACCGAGTTTGTCGTGCCAAGGTCAATGCCTATTATTTTTCCCATCATATCCTCCTGATTTTGTTAATATTTTACCGGCAAACCTTTCACCCGCATGATACGTTACGGCAAAACGCTACCAGTACGTATAATGTAGGTTCCAAAATTCAGCTTGTCAAGGCGTAAGACGCTGAAAAACAAAATATTTTTGCACACTGTTTCAAAACAACAATGCCCCGCGCTTTTAGCGCGGGGCATGCCAAACAATCAATTATGATATTTATCAAAAACTACAATGAAGCGTCAATCATCACCGCGAGAAAAAGACAACCGAGATAGACCATGGAAGCTTTAAAACAACCGTTTGCCGATTCCTTTGACTGACACTTAACAAGGCCGGCGTTCTTTACAAGAAAAAAAGCTCCGAGACTGACGGCTGAAACGGCGTAAAAGATCCCAAGACTGCCGTATAGCACCGGCGCAAGCGACGACGCCACAAGTAGAACGGTATTTAAAAAGACCCATCTGGCGGTCTTAGCGTCGCCTATTACGTTAGGCAACATCGGCACTCCGGCTTTTTTATACTCCTCGCTGTGGACTATAGCAAAACTCCAGAAGTGCGACGGCGTCCAGAAGAACATTATTACGGCCAGAAGAAGCGCGGGCACGCAAAGCCCGGGCGCGCCTGAAGCCCCTCCGGCGAGCACGGCAAAACTTCCGGCAAGGCCGCCGACGACTATGTTCATGCTGGTGCGTCTTTTAAGCCATACGGTATATACGATCGCGTAAACAAAGCCGCCGAGAAAGAGATGAAGCGCAACCATTACGTTGAAAAACTTCCATGAAAGGAATATTGACGCGGCAAAGAGCAAACAAGCCGCAACCATGACGGCCCTGAAGTCCGTAACCCTGCCTGAAGGCATTGGCCGCGACCTCGTCCTTTTCATAATTCCGTCAATATCTCTGTCGAAACAATGGTTGAACGCGCTGGCGCCCGCAGATGACATCATGGTTACGCCCACAAGAAGCACGGCGTTTGTTAGGTTGAAACCCGATGACGACGCGGCAATGAAGCCGGTAAGCGCGCTAAAGGCTATAAGAGAGCATATCCTGAACTTGAAAAGCGGCAGATAATCCTTCAAGAGAGTTTGCATGTATGTCTCCTGTATTTTGCGTGAGAATACGCGCCGGACACTGCTTCACCTGCTCCGCCCGTTGTTCACCGCTGTAGCGTTTCTGCCTGAGCGAAACAGATACACGGCAGTCAGCGCTATTACAACGTGTATGACCGCGCCAAAGACCATCATCACTATGAACGTATAATCAGGCTTGTACGTGCCTGTTTTTTCGTCGTATGTGTAGCAAAGAAGCTTTATCCTCTCGATAACGGCGCTAACGCGGCCTTTCACGCTTAGAGCGGCTAAAGCGCCATTGCCAATATACGGTAAAATATCCTCCGGTTTTAAATCAGACCCGTAAACCTGCCTTAAAACAGTGCCGTCGCCGCTTAGAAGCGTAACCATGTTCAGGTGGTCGTAGTCGTCTCCCCTTTTCCTGTAGAAAAAGCCCATGTCGCGCGCCAGACGTTCAACC
>SCQA01000223.1 GCA_004298725.1 bacterium | reverse complement strand
GCGCGTTGTCATAACAGTTCCCTTTCCCGCTCATAGATGCCTTCATGCCGAACTTATCGAGTAATCTTCTGTATTCATGCGCGCAGTACTGACTACCCCGGTCAGAGTGGTGAATCAGACCCTTTGCGGGGCGCTTCGCGGCCACGGCCTTAAATAAACATTCGCTAACAAGGCTTTTCGTCACCCGCGCCCCCATTGCATATCCGACAATCTCTCCGGTAAAAAGATCCTTGTGTCCGGCAAGATACAGCCAACCTTCATTGGTCGGGACATAAGTGATATCGCTTACCCATGCGGTATTCGGCCCGGAGACTTCAAACTGCTGACACAGCACATTCTCTGCCACAGGAAGCGTATGCTTCGAGTCGGTCGTAGCCTTGAATCTCTTCTTCTGTTTGCAACGTATGCCAAGCTTTTTCCGGATACGCCTGATCCGGCAGACTCCTACATGGACACCATGCTCCGCCAGATCGTGTTGTAACCGCTCAGGACCGCATGTCTGCCGCGTCCGCTTATGCGCAGCCTTAATCTCAGCCTCCAGCCGCGCTTCCTCCTGGGCGCGCGTAGACTGCGGCCTTTCCAGCCATGCGTAATAGCCACTCGCTGAAACATCAAACACTCGACTCATCAACGGCACAGGGCATTGAAGCCGCATCTCTTTCATCATCGCGTACCGGGCAGCGACTCCTTCGCAAAGTACGCGGCTGCTTTTTTTAATATGTCGCGCTCCATCTTCACTTCAGCCAGCTCCCTCTTCGTCCGGGCCAGCTCCATCTCAACCTCGGTCAAAGGCCTCTGCGTCTTCCCTACCTCTCCAAGCTTACCGGCTCTATATGCCTTTACCCAGTTCCCCATGGTCGATATCGGCAATGACAACCGCCGAGCCGCCTCTATCAACGGCATATTCCCTTCTGTTACCAGTTTTACCGCTTCCTCTCGTAGCTCCTTCGTGTACCTTCCCTGTGAAATCCCTTTCATCCTGACACCTCCGTCTTTGTATTTTATCAGACTTTTGGTGTCTACTTTTTCCATCTTACATCATGTGCTGAGTTTCCAATCTTCGGCAGAGGCTGGGAAGGCGGCCAATTAGCAGAACATCCATGCAAGGGACGACAGCAATAAAATTTTTTTAGTCTGTATCATTAAATGACGTTCCTTTTTGAATTTTTAAATCTGAGATTCAGGTTATTTACGAATTTTTGCGCATTTCGTCTAATTTATGAGGTTTTAGTGGATAAAAAGAGAGAATTGAATTTGAGATCGAAGTATTTGATAAGCAGTCAACAAGCTGTTTTTTTGTTTTGAAAATATGTTTCATTGCTTAAAATTAGGTATTTTCCGCGTTGAGCAAATTCTAAGGTTATCCCCTGTGTTTGTATAATGAAAACATATTAGCTGGTTACATCGCTGAAGCCACGGTTAAATTGAAGGCGCCTTTAAAATTTCAATGTGGTTGTTAAATATGTCGTCAAATACAGGGGCTAATTTCAGAAACGCTCGCATTACTTCCGGGTCAAAGCTTTTTGGAGTAGTGTAGCTGTCGCCGCGGCTTATCATCTCCACAGCGTCTTTGTGGCTTATTCCGTCTTTATAGGGCCTTTTGCTCCTTGCGGCGTCATAGCTGTCGCAAAGTATCAATATTCTGCCTTCTATGGGTATATCCTTCCCCTTCAAGCCCTTTGGATAGCCGGTGCCGTCCCACCTTTCATGGTGGCTTAGAGCGACAGAGGCCGCCATTTGAATGCTTGGGTGCGGGGAGCCGTCAAGAAGTTTATGCCCGATAAGCGTATGTGTTTTCATGGTGGCGAACTCCTCAGGCGTAAGCGCGCCCGGCTTTAGAAGTACAGAGTCAGGTATGCCGACTTTGCCAATGTCGTGCATGGGGCTGGCAAAGGTTATCTTCTCGACAAAATCGTCTGGCAGGTTAAGGGCAAGCGCCATTTCGCGGGAGTAGTAAGCCATCCTTGAAATATGCGCTCCGGTTTCCGGGTCGCGGAATTCGGCTATGGCGGTCAGGCGGCGTATTATCTCAAGGCTAAGGTGCTTGTTCATCAGCAGAGCGTCTTTTAATTCGCTGGTTTTTAGCGCAACCGTCGCTTCTAATATTTTTTTGTGTTCTCTTTCAGAGAGCCGCAGACGGTAGTGCTCCGCCGCCGTTTCAATGGTGTGAACAAGGTACTCCTCGTTGAGCGGTTTCGTCAAAAAATCGAACGCGCCGCTTTTTACCGCTTTAACGGCGTTGTTAAAGTCGGAAAACGACGTCATAAGCACCACCGGCATATCCGGGTTTATGCGGATGCAGTTATCAAGAAGCTCTATGCCGGATACTTCCGGCATAACAATGTCCGTAAGCACGACGCTAAAAGCAGTTTTTTTAAAGGCTTCTATCGCGCTAACGGCGCTGTCGCACGCTGTAACGTTAAAACCGTGTTCTATAAGAAGGGCTGAAATTGTCTCGCGGAAAAACATTTGGTCGTCAACGACGAGGACGGAGATGTTATTGCCGGGTGCCGTCATCTGTAGCCTTTGGTTTTGAGAGGGAGTATTGCTTTTATAAACATTGCGCCGCTTAGCTTGAAAAGCCGTTTGAAATCAGATTTTTTTTTGCTAACAAAGTAACGGCAATTAAAAGCATTCTAAAAAAACCGGCGGCTTTAGCAACAAAGGTTTTTTGCTAAAAGCCGAGCCGCTCCAGCTCAACGGAAACAAACTTTCTAAGGGCTTCCTGGCTTTGCGGGGCAATCACCGTGAACATGATGCCGCTTCCGCCAAAGAAGGTTTTGACGGCGTTCTCGCCGGTTGTCCAGCGCACAAGCCCTTTGACCTCGATAGCGGCAGTATTGCCGGGAAGTGAAAATTTAATATTTAGCATTGTCCCCGTCAGAAGTTCAACCGGAGTATGCAGAAAGACGCCGCTTTCGCTTAAATTAAGAATAGTTCCCTGATATTTATTCGCTCCGACGAAAAAATCCGCTGTCAGAGATACCGGCACACGCTGTCTTGGCGCGCCGTGCAAAGCTTTGTCTGAGAATAAAACCTTATTTACCCTGAA
>SCQA01000222.1 GCA_004298725.1 bacterium | reverse complement strand
GCGACGTAACAGTAGCCTTGTAAATAGCCATGAGCCAAGCCTTTTAATCTTTAGACTATAAGTATCTTGTCGCAAGCGCAAAGAACTAATTTATAGGCATAAGAAACACTTAGCGCTTCAGTAATATAATTTGTAATGATTATATCTGTTTAACTTTAAATGTCCACTATTTTATAACTTTTGTCACTTTGTAACCTTTTAGCTGAAAAAGCTTTAAATTCCAATAATTCAACTATGTCTACTTTAGTATCGTTTATAATACGTTAATATTCAAAATTTGCAGAGCAAATTATATTTTTGGGCGTGTTGGCAAATATTGTACCTTAGCTTTTTTTCTTGCCGTTTATAGCAGGTTTTATAGTTTGCCTGAAGCAAAAAATATGCTATAAATTAACCGGCGCGTGCGTAAAAATCACCTTAGGACTACCGGCATGAACGCATTTACCGAAGAAGACATCATGAAAAGAGCCGTGGTTTCAGGCGGTTTAAATCCGTTTGAACTGCTTTCAGTTGAGATTGCCGAAGGGTTGTCATCGTATTGGGAAACTGCCGGGCAAATACTTGGCGACAGCGGCATAAAACTTCTTAATCCGCCGGACGGTTTCTTTTCGCTCGAAAGAAACTTCTTTTCAGCTCTGTTCATCTATTCATATTACAGGGCAGGCATACCGAGAAGCCGCCGCGTGCTTTACGCGCTTGTAAATCAGTGTTTGCGAGGCATGGTTACCGGATGCGACAATATACTTGACGACGAATATAAAAAGACGCTTGATACCGACCTGCCTGAAAACGGCGTTCGTTTCCGGTCCGTAATCGACATTATGGTATCCGACAGGGTGCTTTTTCACGCGCTTTCAAAGGCTCATGAAAACGGCGTTTTGAGCGCGGATGACGTATTAAGAGCAAGCGCCGCCACTCTAAAGGCGCTTGGCAGAAGCGGCGCGGAGGAAGCCTCGGAGGAGGGCGGGGTAACGGGCATTTTAGAGCCTGAAGATATTTTAAAACGAATTCATCATTACAAGACCGGTATGCTTTTTCAGTGCCCGTGGGCTGTGCCTAAAGTGCTTGAGCGTTCAGATAACGTGTTGGCCCGGGAGGTGCTTGGAGCGCTATACTCGGTCGGCATGGGTTGTCAGATATTTGACGATATGGCGGATATGGCGTCGAATATCGACGAGAGCAGGCATAATTATGTTGTTTCCCTCATCCGGCACGGCGCTGATGCGGCTGAACGCGGAAAGCTTGACGCTTTTATGTCGAAAGGATTGAACTTGACTAACGAGGAGAAAAAGAAGCTCGTGCTTGAGTTTCCGTCAGCGAGAGCTTTAGCTGTAAGCAAGGCGCTCGCGTACCTTGAAAACGGGCTGGCAAATCTTTTTGGAGATGACCACAGGTTCATGGTGGAGCCTGCCACGGCATTTCTAATAAGGCGCATCGGGGTTGAGAGGTTTATTTGAGCTGGTTGTCGTCAGGATTGCCCGTTGAAAGCGAACGATATACTTGGTTAAACATCATTAAGGAACCTCTGATTTATTCAGTCTGATATGCGTTGATGTAAGACGTAGGGCAGAGCGGTTGCTCTGCGTGCGTTTGTCATTCCCGCGTTCTTTTAGCGTGAATCCAGTAACTTAGGTAGTTACGTATGGATTCCCGATTAAAACCTCGCCAATGACAATCCCGTGCCCCATCGTGCTAAATTAGAATAAATCAGACCTTCATTAACTTAATCTTGCCGTGGCGCAAAATTTTGTACCCATGCGTTAGCCGCGATTTTTCAAAGCAAGCATTTGTTAATGTCATATTAGAACCTCGCAGGGCAAGCTTATTCTATTTCATGGGTGAGCCGTTCACACGGTAAGAAATAACTTGCCCTTTCAAAAATCACGTTGTAGACTTAGCTTAATGTGTTTGTATTCCTGCGTCCGCGCGCTTTTGTCGTTTAGCGCGCAGGGTTGATTGGTTTTTTTAGCGCGGTAGCGTTTCAAATTAGCGTGTGATACGGCCATGAAAAAACTTCTTTTATTGATTTTGCCTCTTGTTTTTTTGAGCATATCGCCGCCGGAGGCGAGGGGAGACTTTTATAAGTACGTTGACGAGAACGGAACAGTCCATATTACAAACGTGCCGACCTCGAAAAAATACGTCTGGGCGATGCGCGAAAAAAGCGGCAAACACGGCCGCGACGAGCGCGTTACGGTTTATTCGCGCGACTACGATAATATTATTCAGATACTCTCGATAAGGCACGGGGTTGACCCGGCGCTTGTAAAGGCCATAGTAAGGGCGGAGTCTGATTTTGACGCGACTGCAATTTCTAAAAAAGGCGCGAGAGGCCTTATGCAACTTATGCCTGAGACTGCGTCAATACTCGGCGTAAGGGACATACACGATCCTTATGAAAACGTGGAAGGCGGCATACGTCATTTAAGCAAGCTTCTCAAGATGTTCAATAATAACGTCCGGTTCGCGTTGGCGGCGTACAACGCCGGTGAAAACGCGGTGCTTAAATACGGCACCGTTCCGCCGTACCCTGAAACAAGGGAATACGTAAAAAGAATTCTCGCTTATTACAAGGGCTACAATAACGGAACGTACAGATAGGGTTTTGTAAGCGGATATTTTTTGTGAAGAACAATTAAATTACCCCGCTTCTGACCGGCGGTAATGACTATAAATCATGTTTCACACGCGGCTTGTTAAGTTGCGTTCCTTAATTGCCGGACTCCAGCAAGCACCCTATTAAACTATGCGTCAAGGCACAAAAGCAGATCTCCTAAACCTTCCAAACACTCTGTCGCTTATAAGGCTTTTAACGGCTCCGGTGCTTGTGGTTTTGCTTTTTTCGCCGGGCGAGAGGCTAAGCGTAATAGCCGCGGCTGTTTTTTTGCTTGCGTGTTTGACGGACTGGCTTGACGGCTACCTTGCGCGCAAGATGGGCATAGTCACGTCCTTTGGCAAGTTTCTCGACCCGCTTGCGGACAAACTTCTTATAATAACCGTATTTATAATGCTTATTCCGCTTGGAAGGACTCCCGCATGGATGGTCGCCTTGATAGTTTGCAGGGCAATAGCGGTAACGGGCCTTAGGGCCGTTGCCGCTGACATGGGCGTTGTAATATCGGCAAGCCCCCTTGGCAAATATAAAACCATAATGCAGATTGCTTGCCTTGTGCCTCTGATTATCCATTATCCGTTCTTCGGAATCGATTTTCAGTCCATCGGCACGGTACTGCTTGTTATCGCTTTCATCCTTACAATGGTCTCAGGCGCGGACTATTTCAGAAGTTTTTTCAAAACTAACAGCCTTAAAAACAGCTGACCCACTACAAAAACCACACTGCGCCGCACACCGATGCCCTGCTATGTCTAATCTTTGTTGACAAACATATTTAATCAGTTAAACTTTGAACATCAGCGCTTACTTATTCGGTATTTCTCCGCACAGGTATCTTTGCCTCTTACGGCGCAAAGGATGCGCGTGACAAAGCAGTGCTTTGTTTTGGCATGTGTTTTGAATGATGTGTGTCATTTTTTTTTTTGAAAAAACAGGCGTAATTCTTTTTGGAGTTGTTATCCATGACGAAGACAAAAAGAAGCCGGCTTGAACTGAGCAATGCGTCGGTCAGAGTTGAACCCATTGCCGAAGGTTTGATGAACGGCATCGCAGAAAAGGGTGTGCCCGCTTCCTTGGAAAGTTTTGTCGGTTATAATAAGCTCTACGCAAGGCTTGCGGAAATGGC
>SCQA01000221.1 GCA_004298725.1 bacterium | reverse complement strand
TGAGCGGAACATAACTAACGCAGTGACAAAAGCTAAAACGGAAATATCAGGGCTTATAGACGACGCGGGGCAGATGGGAATAGAAATGGTTGATGCGCCGCTTTCAGCCGCGGGCATATACACGGGGTTCAATATATCAAAGTCGAGCATGGAAAGGCTTGCGATGAAGGATTTTGCCGGGCATGTAACCCAAAACCTTTACGGCGACGCGTGGTCGAAAATTAAATCTGAGTTGACGCTCGGGGTGCTTGGCGGCAAGACGCCGCAGGAAGTATCTAAGGCGATCGGCGCGAACCTGACCGACCCGTCCATATTTACGTCGCTTGATGCGAGGGCCGAGGCCATAACCAAGACCGAGCTGGGGCGCGCATTTTCCATGGCGGCCCAATCGAGAATGGAAGAGGCGGCGGGATACGTAGATGGTTTAGAGAAGCAATGGCTCCATGCCGGGCACCCAAGGATGGCGAGGCCGTATCATTTGGCGCTTAACGGATATCACGTTCCGGTTGACGAGCCTTTTCTTGTCGGGAACGTAGCGATGATGTACCCGCGGGACCCGAAGGCCCCGATAGGCGAAGTAATAAATTGCGGATGCGACCACGTGCCGTATCACGTGCGGTGGAACTAACACAAAACAAAAGGAGAGGAGAAAAACAATGCCAGAAAAGATAGACGCGAAATATCTGAAAGGACTTAGATTCAGAGGTTCCGAGGGGAAAAATGTTAATGAAGACGGACGTACGGTTATAAAGTACGCGCCGGTAGAGCGAGCCATGAGAGTTGAAGACGTATTAAATTGGAGGGATGCTGGAAGCGCAATCGTACTTGTAACAACCGACGGCCAGAAGGTGACTGTATCAAAAACAAAAGAAGCAAAAGACGAAAAATAATCCCGCAGTAAAGAAGTAAAGAGAGGAAAAAATGCTTTTGAATAAAGAACAGTGGGATGTCAGGCTTACGTCGGATTTTCGGCTTTGCGGAGCGGCCGGAGATGCGGTAACGGAAGATTACGGCTATAGATGGGAAATGCGGATTGTCGAGTTCGGGCCGGACAAACAGGGGTTGATCTATTGGGACGCCGAGGCGCTCAAGGCGGCCATACCGATATATGAGGGGGCTAAAGTTTTTGCACTCACCGAGGCCCAGCACCAGGCCAAGGAGCATGTATACGGCAAAAGCATACGCGACCTCGTCGGCTGGATGGATGGCGTTACAGAAGATGCAACAGGGCTAAAGGGGTATTTTAACATCCTGCGCTCGGCAAAGTGGCTTCGCGACGCGGTCGTAGACGCATGGGCGCGGGGGAAGAAAGATTTGATAGGCGTATCACACGACGTGGGTTGCACGGCGACGACGCGAAGTATTAATGGAAGGATTATGAAAGCCCCGCTCACGATCAATGACGTAACAATAGACGTTGTGTACGAACCCGCCGCAGGCGGGAAATTCTTAAAGATGGCCGCGGCCAGAAAGGCGGGCCAAAAGGAGGCGCAAATGGATAAGTTGTTAGCCGCCTTGAAGGAGCGGAGGCCCGACCTCTACGCGTCCATCGAGGCAAAGGTAACAGACGGAACTGTAACCGAGGAAGACGTGATGGGTAAGCTCAAGGCCGCAATGGCGATGCAAGTTACGGTATGTTCGGATTGTGGCGCAAAGGTTAATCCGAATGACGCGTTTTGCCCCTCATGCGGGTGTTCGTTAGCATCTGTCCCCGACGCTGTGGTAATGACAGCCTCTACTAAGGCCGCAAAAGCTAAAGTCAATGAGGAGTCGGACAAGCCTATAAAGGCCGCGCAGAAGATACTGGAAGAGGCAAGGTTAGTGGCCTGCACTATAGCTCTCGAAAAAGAGATGTCCGATTCAGGTCTCCCCGATCTGTCGAAGGAGAGGTTAAAGAAGCTCTATGCCGGCAAGGTATTCGATAACGAGGCGCTCAAGGCGGCGGTAAAAGAAGAAAAGGAGTTTCTCGACAAACTCACCGGTTCCGGCGCTGTAACCGGCGCAGGCAGAATAGTCATCGTGGAAGAAGACTTCGACAAACGAAAAAAAATGCTCGATGATTTTTTTGACGGCAAGGTGCACAGCTTCAAAGCCGCATATATGAACCTCACCGGCGACGAGCTTGTTACAGGGCGCCTGAACGCATCATCAAGATTGAGGGCATCAGTTGATTCGAGTAGCTTCGCCCTTGCCCTCGGCGATTCGATTGCAAGACGAATGATTGCCGAATATAACTCCCCAGGCTTTACCGACTGGAGGAAGATAGCTAATGTAGTGCCCTTGATGGACTTCCGCACTAATCGAAGGGACAGGCTGGGCGGGTATGGAGACTTGCCCATAGTCGCCCAAGGTTTGGGGTACCCGGCGTTAGCTACACCCGGGAACGAAGAATCTACTTATGCGCCCGCAAAGAGGGGCGGCACCGAGGATATTACGCTCGAGGCCATAAAGAACGACGATGTTGGTGCGATTAGGAGAATACCTCTAAAGCTTGGGAGGACGGCCGCAAGGACACTCTTTAAGTTCGTATTCGATTTCCTCGCGACAAATCCGCTGATATACGACAGCACGGCCCTATTCACCGCCGGACACGCCAACCTTGCTACAGGCGCGCTGACGGCAGGAACCTTCGCGGCGAGGCGTCAGGCAATGCTCAAGCAGACTGAGCTAAATAGCGCGCAAGTGCTCGGCATTGCGCCGAAGTACGGCATTGTCCCGGTGGACCTCGACAAAACATTCTACGACCTCGTATCAACGGCGAGGAACTCGGACTTCAGTCCGACGGCCCCTGATTTCACCCGGACGTTGCAAATGGAAATGATCGTGGTGCCATACTGGACCGATATAAATAACTGGTACCTTGCGGCATCACCCGCCGACATACCGGGTATTGAAATAGGCTTCCTTGACGGCAAAGAGGAGCCGGAGCTTTTCGTTCAGGACATGCCTAATGTAGGGAGCATGTTCAATAACGACAAACTCACCTATAAGCTACGCCATATTTACGGCGGCAGCATCCTCGATTTCAGGGCGTTCGACGGAAGCATTGTGCCGTAATCGTAATCCGGTTATTACCCGCAGGCAGGAAATTCTGTTTGCGGGAGTAGAAACAAAAACAGAACAAACTAAAGAGGAGACGAACTCATGAAGATGAAGAACTGGTTTAGTATTATTTTGGTTGCGCTGTTCTTGGCAATTGCGGGCTTGCCCGCAACCGCTCCGGCGGCCACAAAAAACTTCTCAGAGGCCATACAGAGCATACAGGTGGTGCCATTCCAATTAACGGGGAATCTGACCACAACGACCGCTAACATCGTTAGATTCCAAATACCATTCAAGGCCGAGGTACTCGGGGTGTCTGCCACCGCAAGGGCTTCTGCCGGTACGGCACCAACCCTGACCATAGATGTAAAAGAGGCCGGGGTGACTATTTTAAGCACACCGATGTCAATAACCGCAGGTACGGTGACGGAAGGTCCCATAGCGGATAATATGCTCGCGGATGAAGCCATTATTACTGTGGATATAGCCATAGGCGGTACATCGCCGATATGGGGCGACATAACGCTGATACTCACGCTACGAAGAACCAACTAAGCGAAACGCGGGGCGTTACAAGCCCCGCGTCATGCAAGCGCGGCGGCCTGCATCTGACGAGTAGCCGAGAGAGGGATTATGAGCACACAGATTGATATACGCAATAAAGTGATTGCGATTGTAAAAGATGATTCGGCTAAATTGGCCACCCCCGGCGATTACGACCAGCACATAGCCGCGGCTATCAATCTGTATTCGAGGCACAGACAGGGTGTCAACGTCACTGACGTTGTGGGCAACGGTACGCATGATTACAGCCTGCCGGCGGGTTGGAATGACGAGTTCTCAATTATCGAATCTATAGAGTACCCGGTGGGTAACGTACCAGCATCGTTAATTGAAAACGACGGTTATGAGGTATATCAATCGCCGACAGGCAAGAAGATACGGCTAAAAAACGATGTGCCGTCCGCGGCGCAGACGTTCAGAATTAAATTTACCATCCTGAGGGCGGCAACGACGATACCTGACGGCGACGTGGACGCATTCACGTGGCTGGCATCCGCGCTATGTTTGGAGGCGCTGGCGAACATTTACGCGCAGACGTCCGATTCGACATTAGCCGCAGACGCGGTTAATTACAGGACAAAAGCGCAGGAGTTCGGCGGGCGAGCCAAAAGTCTGATGAAGCTGTACAAAGAGCATATGGGGCTAAAAGACAATGATTTAACAACGCCTGCGTCCGTGATAACCGACCTCGACGTCGGCTATCCCGGCGGCAGGGACAGGCTTACGCACCCGAGATGGATGCGCGAAAGCAGGTGATTAAATGGATTTTAAAATTCACATAACCAAGCAGGGCGCGTTTTTTGACGGGACGGCGCCAGACGTAATAAATGCGGCGCTTGGCGGCGCCATGTATGAGGCTACGCAACTGCTCGAAGCGGAGGTCAAGAAGAATACGCCCCGCGGCGTATTCGGAGCGCAAGGCGGACTGCTGTCAACCATACACGGCGAAGTTGTCGGCAAGGGAACTCCGGTGATAAAAGGGATCGTGGGTACGCAATCAAAATACGGCGAGGTCGTAGAGAAAGGCAGGACGCCGGGTGCGAAGATGCCGCCAGCAGGCGCGCTCATACAGTGGATGGAGTTAAAACTCGGCATGGACGCCGAGACGGCCAGAAAGAAGGAATTTGTAATACGCCGGAAAATTGGCAAGAAAGGCTTTAAGGGCGCACGCATGTTTGAACAAGCCTTTGATAATAATTTTGAAAAGCTGACTGAGATATTCGACAGGAAGGGGTTTTTAATGGCGAGGGCGTTAGATGGCAAGTAATTACGTTGCCATAGCCGCGAACATCAAGACAAAGCTCCTGACCGTCGCCAATATAGGCCAAGTGCATGATTACTATAGATGGAGCAAGGATGCCGGCGCATTTCTGGCTATGTTTTCAGCCACGATAGGCGGCGTAAAGCAGATAAGGGGATGGGAAATCACGAGGACGGCCGTAACTGAGCATAAGCACGGAGCGTTTTGGAGGCATCATCAATTCCGTATCAGCGGTTACATGGGCCTGCAAGACGCGGCCGGCACGGACAAGACATTTCAAACGCTGGTTGAGAATATATGCGAGACATTCAGGACTGCGGACGGCGGCGCCACATGGGACTACCGTAACGGCGACAGCCCTGATAATTCAGCAATGCAGGTCAACACCATAGACGTAAGGGAGTTCGGCGCGGTGCTATGCCATTACGCTGAAATTACGCTCAGCGTGACGGAAAAAATTATAGCTTAAAAAAGGAGGCTCACGTGGAAGATAAAGCAGGTTCATATGTAGTAGCCGCGGACGGCACGCTAACGCCTAATTTAGCGGATGAGGCGATGGCCGAGAGGCAGGGCATTGCGAAAACAGCCGCAAAAAACACAGGCCAAGATGCCGCTATTAGCGATGACGGGGAAAATAAAAAAACTTCAAGAAAGGGGGTGAGTAGAGATGTTAGAGAATAAAGCGATAATGCTGGCAAAGATTGAGGGGACATACGGCACGGACGCGGCGCCAACGCCTACGGCAAACGCGATACTCTGCTCTGCTCCGCAAATAGAAATTATAGGCAAGGCGATTACGCGCAATCAAGTGATACCGTATTACGGCGCTCTCGCCAAAATAAACATAGGTGAGGGCATTAAGGTTTCATTCGAGGTTGAAGTGCGCGGCGCGGGCGCAGTGCCGAGCACGCCGCCGCGCATCGGCGCGCTTCTACGCGCCTGTAATTTTACCGAGACTATAGACGCTACGCCCGGAGCGGAGTTTTCTAAATACGACCCTAACTCGCTCGAAAACGGCGAGTCCGTGACCATCTACTTCTACCGCGACGGAGTGTTGCATAAAGTGCTTGGATGCGTAGGTGCGTTTAAGCTCAGCGCGAAGCTTAACGAGCAGGCGAAGATAGCTTTCACATTCACGGGGCTTTACGCCGGCACGCACGCGTCTGACACGGCATTCCCCTCGCCGACTTTCGGTGACGCGGTTTTACCGCCGATATTCAGACAGGCGGCTTTCAGCATAATCGGGTACTCGGCGGACATTGAAAAGCTGACATTAGATGTGGCCAACGACGTAAAACCAAAGAAGAGCGTTAATGGCACGGCCAGCGGTGTTTCGCGATACTTTGTCGCGAACAGGGCAGTTAAGGGAGACTGCGACCCGGCGGCCGTGGCGCTTGCAACGTTCAACCCATGGGCGCAATTCGACGCGTCAACCGCGGGCGCGTTGAGCGCTACCATCGGGAGCGCGGCGCAAAACAGGCTGATAGTAACGATGCCTAACGTCATACCGGACACGCCCAAGTACGCCACGCGCGAAGGCATAGTGGCTTACGGCTATCCGTTTACGGCGCATCCTACAATGACAACGGGTAATAATGAGCTATCGCTGAAGTTTAATTAACCCATACAATGCACACCTTTACTCCGACCCTTTTACGGGGGAGAAGCAAAAGGGTTACAAAAAAAAAA
>SCQA01000220.1 GCA_004298725.1 bacterium | reverse complement strand
AAGCGCGGCAAGGTCTTCCCGCTTAAAACAGGAAGATTTTTGAATAGCGATTATGGTTCTGTCGAGGCCGTGGTTGACGGTTTTATCAGCAATGCAGGAGCGGAAACTCAAAAGAGCGTTGTAAAAACCGCGGCCTTCGGGCTTGCGTGTCCGGTTGAGAAGAACAGATGCGAGCTTACCAACCTTAAATGGACGGTCGACGGCGGCAAGATAGCCGGAAGATTCGGCTTTGAACGGGTTGAGCTTATGAACGATCTTGTCGCTCTCGCCTGCGGCGTACCGTTTCTTGAAGAAGGCGACCTTTATGCATTACAAAAGGGCGCGCCGAGAGAAGGGAACTCCGCTCTTATTGCCGCCGGCACCGGCCTTGGCGAGGCGACGCTCTTCTGGAACGGGAAAAAACGTTCGCCTTCAGCTTCTGAGGGAGGGCACGCGGATTTTGCCCCCCGTTGCAGGATAGAGGCTGAACTTTTCGGTTATTTGCATGAGCGGCTGGGGCATGTAAGTTATGAACGCGTATTGTCAGGGCAGGGGCTTGTAAACATTTATGAATTTTTGAAGCAGAGCAAAAAGGGGCGCGAGTCAGGATATTTAAAAGATAAATTCGCCCAGTGCCGCGACCCTGCCGAGGTTATCTACCTTGAGGCGATAGACGGCGGCGATCAGAAGTGCAGGGAAGCGCTGAAGATGTTTGTTTCAATTTACGGGGCCGAGGCAGGCAACCTCGCGTTAAGGAGTATGGCCGTAGGCGGAATTTATATCGGCGGTGGCATCGCGCCGAAGATATTAAAAGACGCCGACGCTCAGAAAAATTTTCTAACGGCGTTTACAGCCAAGGGGCGCTTTACGGATTTTCTCTTAAGCGTGCCTGTCTATATGATACGGAACGACCGTGCCGCGTTAATAGGAGCGGCTTGCAGAGCGGCCGGGCTTATTTGAGGCGGGGCGCACAGTCGGGTTGACGGTTAGCTATAAGGGAAGGTCTGGTTAATTCAGGCTGATATGCGATGAGGTAAGGCGCAGGACAGAGTGGTTGTTCTGCGCGTGTTTATCATTCCCGCGTTCTTTTAGGGGGAATCCAGTAACTTAGGTGGTTATTCATGGATTCCCGATTAAAACCTCGGTAGTGACAATTTCGTGCCCCATCGCGCTAAATTAGAATAAATCAGACATTTCATAAGTAATAATAGTAATAAGCCGTTGTTTTGGTAGAGTTGTAATTTCATGCATTTGTGTTTTTTGTGATAGTGTTGCGACGCTGGAGCGTCACTTGATGCGTTCCCACGCAAGAGTATGGGAACGATAGATGATAGACGAATTTACGCCGGTTTAATTCTGCAAATTAAAACGCATCATATTGAAAAAACAAAGGCGGGCATATTGCCCGCCTTTGTTTTTTGGTTTTAATGTTTATTACTTTATCTTCTTAACGTTTTCGTGACACTTAGCGCATTCATACAGAGCAAATGCCCTCGGGCTGTTGTGGCAATTTGGAGAGCCGCAAAACTTGCCCTCCATATTGCCCTTCATGGTTATCTTGTTAGCGCCTGCCTTATCAATGAATATCTTCGGGTGGCAGTCGCCGCACTTGTTAAGCTTTTCATGGCGCGTATGCGGAAATGTCACCACGCCTACCCCGGCCTGAGCCTTGCTGTGCTTCTGCTGGTCTATTTTTATGTTGCCGATTTCACCGGACGATACAGCCGGTAAAACAAGCGCTACTGCTAAAATAGACAGCGCCGCCAGTTTGTTCATAGCCACCTACTTCTTTGATGCGCTCTTTGGCGACGTATGGCAACGTTTGCAGTCTGCCAGAGGGAACGCAACTTTACCGTGACATCTTCCGCAGAATTGTCCCTGCGCTATGGCCACCATTGTCATATTGTTTTCACCCTTTGCAGGAATGAAAATGTTCGGATGACATACT
The DNA here is from genome assembly GCA_004298725.1 of bacterium. Classification (GTDB taxonomy): domain Bacteria; phylum Desulfobacterota; class GWC2-55-46; order GWC2-55-46; family GWC2-55-46; genus SCQA01. Next base: position 3,547 of record SCQA01000220.1, on the reverse strand, counting down.
TCGCATTTAAGCCACCACGTATGCATCTCATGCGGATATATTACGTCATCAACAAAGTCGCCCTTGGCCGGAATGAGTACGTCGAGCTTAAGCGGCGGCATTTCTTCGTCAGCCGGGTCAAGCGACGGTTTCGGCTTTATAACGTTGTCCCTTACGAGCTTGGCCCAGTCAATAAGGCCGAATCTGTCTTTTGCAAGGCCTACGGCGGATAACGCCTGAGGGTGCCAGCCCCTGCCAAGTTTAAAAGCGGCGGACGGCGGCGCGTTTGGGTCGCCTATGCCTGCCGGTTTTCCGGCGGTGTCAAGGTATATAACGCTTGAAGCGTTAGTCGGGTCTATTGCTTGTTGTGCCGGAGGTTTAGCCGCCTCAGTCTTGCCGGCTGGTTTTGCCGCCGCGGCCTTAGCGGTTGCAGACTCCGCCAAGTTGAACGTTCCGCTTACGAATACGGCAAACCCCAAAATTACTGCCGGCAAGAATAGGAGGGCGGTTTTTCCGATTTTAAATGGTGCTTTCATTTATTTCCTCCATTTCAGACTTTATAGTGTCTATTGATTTGTTGGCGCGTCAGGGGTGGTGCCGGTATACGAATGGCACCTGTCGCAGTAAAGCGGCTCCCATGCTACTAATCCGTTATGGCACCGTCCGCAGAAGTCGCCGTTCATGATAGCCGTCATGTTGATGTCGTTGGCGCCTTTTTTCAGTATGAAGATGTCTTCATGGCACACTTTGCATTTGAATCTGATTCTGTGAAACCAGTGAGGAAATACTACCGGCTTAACACCGGCCTTTTTCATGCTCTCCGACTTGCTGTTCAAGACTATGTCCGCGTACTCCGCGTCGCTTGTGCTCGTAAAGAGCAAGCCGGCGGTTACGGACAAGCAAGCCAGGAGGACTACCCAGAAGCCTATTCTCTTCATTGATTTGCCTCCATCGGTTTGTTTTCCCTGCCAATGCGCTTTCAAATATAAGTGATGATTGTTCCAGAATTATATCCAGTGTGGCTTTTATGTCAAGACAAAAATACAAATACCCCGCCTTTTACGTCGGGGTATTTGCCGGTAAGGTATTTATCGTTAATAAAGCTCTGCCTTGTCCCGTGTTTGATAATGGCGAGGCAAGGCAGAGCATCCGATCAAAAAGCGTTAATTTTTCTTAAATTAGTTTGCTTTATTTTATATGCGTTACTTTGCTAATAAAGGTTATGCGACTTGCTAAAAAATTGGAATGCCGTCGTGAAATATGGTATAAACGGTAATTCTTTGAATACGGCTTGCGTTGCAATTGGCGCGTTAAAGATATTATAAATGATTACGGAGGGTATTTTGCGGGAGAAACTTGGAGGCTGGAAGAGGAGCAGTTATTGCGGCGAGGTCGGTTCCGCTCAAATAGGCTCGCAGGTTACGCTGATGGGTTGGGTGCAAAAAAGGCGCGACCACGGCGGGCTAATATTTATCGACCTGCGCGACCGCGAGGGAATAGTTCAGGTGGTCTTTAATCCTGAAAAGGGCGCCGGAACGCACGAGAAAGCCCACAGCCTTAGAAGCGAGTTTGTAATAGCCGTAAAGGGCGCGATTGGCAAAAGGCCGGCTGGCACTGAAAACCCCGAGCTTAAAACCGGTGCAATTGAAGTGTACGCCGAGGAGCTTAAAGTGCTTAACGATTCTGCGCCGCTTCCGTTCATGATAGAAGAAGAGAGCGACGTCGCCGAAACGACTCGCCTTAAATACCGCTACCTTGATTTAAGAAGGTTGAGTCTGCAAAGGAAGATAATCCTCAGGCATAAGGTCTCGGCGTGCGTGAGGAATTATCTGGCGCAACACGGATTTCTTGAAATAGAAACCCCGGTGCTTACAAAGAGTACCCCTGAGGGGGCGAGGGATTTTCTCGTGCCGTCAAGGCTTTCACCCGGTCAGTTTTTTGCGCTTCCTCAGTCGCCGCAGATATTCAAGCAGATACTAATGATAGCCGGTTTTGACAGATACTACCAGATAGTCCGGTGTTTCCGCGACGAAGACCTCCGCGCCGACCGTCAGCCGGAATTCACGCAGATAGACGCTGAAATGAGCTTTGTTGAATCGGACGACGTAATATCAGTCATGGAAGGGCTTATTTCCGCAGTATTCAAAGAAGGCGTTGGCATTGAATTACAGCCGCCGTTTCCAAGGCTTACTTACGCCGAGGCGACAAGCAGGTTCGGCGTTGACAACCCGGACACGAGGTTCGGTCTTGAATTAAAAGACTTGTCATCTATTGTCGCAAAGAGCGGGTTTAAGGTGTTCGCGGACGTGCTTGCTAAAGGCGGCGTTGTAAAGGCGATATGCGCGAAGGGAGCGGCGGAATTTTCCAGAAAAGACCTTGACGACCTTACTGAAGTGGCGGTTTCGTTCGGCGCAAAAGGGCTTGCGTGGGTAAAGCTTACGGATGAAGGGTGGCAGTCGCCCATTGCGAAGTTTTTAAGCGACGAAGAAAAGGCCGGCATAGAAAAAACTCTTGGCGCGGTTAAAGGCGATTTGCTCCTTTTCGCGGCGGGCAAGCTCAGCACGGCGAATACGGTGCTTGGAAGGCTGAGGCTGAACCTCGGCGCGCGCTTACGGCTTGTGCCGGCGGGAACGTTCAACTTCACGTGGGTTACCGAGTTTCCGATGTTTGATTACGACGAAGCAGAGAAGCGGCACGTTGCCGTGCATCATCCGTTTACCGCGCCTATGGACGAAGACATTGACCTTATAGATACCGCCCCGCTGAAGGTTCGCGCTAAGGCGTACGACCTTGTGCTGAACGGCGTGGAAATAGGCGGCGGCTCGATAAGAATACACACCAGCGACGTGCAGTCGCTGGTCTTCGACATGCTTGGCATATCAAGGGAAGACGCCGAGCTTCGCTTCGGCTTTTTGCTGGAGGCTTTGAAGTACGGCACGCCTCCGCACGGCGGTATTGCCTTCGGCCTTGACAGAATAATGGCCATAATGACGGCTTCGGACTCGATACGTGACGTTATCGCTTTTCCAAAGACGCAGAAGGCGACGTGCCCCATGAGCGAAGCCCCGTCAACGGTGGATATGAAGCAACTTGAGGAGATATTTATACGGATTGTAAAGAAGCAGGCGGAGAAGGAATAGTAGTTGTCGTCTGGTTTTGCATGGCGAAACGCAATAACGGAGCTATGAAAATATGTCTGAAGCGCTTTACATAATCGGCGTATTTGCCGCGTGGATAATTCTGCAGAAGTTTGTTTTGCCGCGTTTGGGCGTGCCTACCTGAATGTCGCCGTCATGTTCAACCGGCTCCCGTCGGGAGAAGGATAAGAAGAAAGAATAATTTGTGAAGTCAGGGGTTTTTTCCTGACGGCTCAAGAGCAACCGCGAGGCTAAAGCCTCGCACTACGACGGTTCAAACATCCTAATTGTTGCGTAGTCTATTATCGTTTTCACGCTCCAGCGTGGGAACGTAGAAAGAGACGCTCCAGCGTACGATAAGCCGGTAGCTATAAACTCGAATGGCAAGAAATCGTTATGTCATAACCGAACCGGACAAACTGCACTTCCTC
>SCQA01000219.1 GCA_004298725.1 bacterium | reverse complement strand
GTTTGGAGTTTATTTCCGCTTCTGTCCAGAAGAACCGTTGCAGGTCCTGCACCCATTCAAAGTACGACACCACTACGCCGCCCGCGTTAGCCAGTATGTCCGGCAAAATAAAGGCGCCGTTATCAATCAGTATTTTGTTGGCTTCGCCGGTTACCGGGTTATTCGCGCCTTCGGCGATGATTTTCGCCTTTATTTTGGCGGCGTTGCCTTTGTGTATCTGCCCTTCTATGGCCGAGGGGGCAAGCACGTCCACTGGCATGGTTAACAGCTCGTCAAGAGTTAATGGTTCGGCTCCGTTAAAACCGGCAAAGCCGCCGGTAGATTTTTTATGGGCGGAGACCGCGGTAATATCAATACCGTTCTTGTTATAAAGCGCTCCCTTAGAGTCCGCAATGCCTATTATCTTCGCTCCTCTGCTCTCAAATATGGCGCAGGCGTGGTAGCCGACCTTACCAAAACCAAGCACGATTACGGTAAGCCCGTCCATCCGCATATTAAGGTGTTTTAACGCCTCTTCCACCACTATTACAAGGCCCATAGACGTCGCTTTAAGCCGCCCAAGCGACCCGCCCACGCATACGGGCTTGCCGGTGACAACGCCTGGCACGGCAAAGCCCTTCATCATGGAGTATGTGTCCATCATCCATGCCATTGTTTGCTCGTCGGTGTACATGTCCGGCGCTGGTATATCCTGTTCCGGTCCGATAAAAAGGCCTATTTCGTATGTGTATCTTCGGGTGAGGCGTTTTTTTTCATCTCTGCTGAGTTTTGCGGCGTCGCATGATACGCCGCCTTTTGCTCCGCCAAAAGGTATGTCCACCACGGCGCATTTCCATGTCATAAGCGCGGCAAGCGCGGTTATTTCGTCAAGCGAAACCTTCGGATGATAACGTACGCCGCCTTTGGCCGGGCCTCTGGCAAAATCATACTGTACGCGGTAGCCTGTAAAAAACTCCACCGAACCGTTGTCCATTTCCACGGGCACGGACACTATCAGGGAACGCCGCGGCGTTCTAAGCCGCTGATATATCGCATCAGGAAGTTTAAGGTATCTGTTGGCGTTTTCAAGGGAAGAGAGAACCTCATTAAAAAAACCGGAATCAGCCGCTGTTCTGGACACGGACATCTTGCACCTCGGCGTTTTTTAGCAATTTTGGGTTTTGCGACTTTTAACAACCGGTTCAGTTGGATCAGTGTTTTTTCGTTGCCCTGTGTTTTTTTACCCAATCTTTTATAACGCGCTCTTTGGCTCTTGAAACTATAAGCGCGCCGGAAGGCACGTCTTTTGTAACGGTTGAACCAGACCCCACGTAAGCGTTCTTACCTATGGTTACCGGCGCCACAAGCTGTGAGTCGCTTCCGATAAAAGCGCCGTCGTTAACGCGCGTTGTATGTTTTTTTACGCCGTCGAAGTTGCAGGTTATCACGCCCGCGCCTATATTGGCGTTTTTTCCTATAACCGCGTCGCCGATATACGACAGATGGTTTGCCTTCGAGCCCTTGCCTACCCGGCTGTTCTTTACTTCGACAAAGTTGCCTATGCCCGCGCCTTCGCTGATTACGCTTCCGGGCCTGAGCCGCGCAAACGGCCCTATGTTTGCGCCGGCCTTTATAACGCAGGAATCTATGATTGAATAAGGTTTGATTATTACGTTACTTCCAATTACGGCGTTCGTTATAATAGAACCCTGCCCGATAAACGAATTATTGCCTATGACGGCGTTGCCGGATATTTTTACCAAAGGCTCAATGACAGAGTCCGGGCCGATCTTTACGTCGTAGTCAATGTATGTTGTCAAGGGGTCCGTTATGGTAACGCCGTTAAGCATGAGGCTAAGGCATATTCTCCCGCGCATAATCGCGGTTGCCGCTGATAGCTCGGCACGGTTGTTTATGCCCATGACTTCCACGGTAGAGGCATGCGTTAGCGCTAAAATTTTTTTTCCGGCTGATTTTGCCAAGCGGACAATGTCCGGCAGGTAATACTCGTTTTGAGTGTTTTCGTTTTTTAGTTTTTTTACGCTTTGCCTGAGAAAATCAAAGGAGGCGAGGTATATGCCCGCGTTGACCTCGCGTATTTTTTTTTGCTCTGCGGTAGCGTCTTTTTCCTCGACGACGGCAATAACTTCATTGGCGGTGTTGCGTATAATCCTGCCGTAGCCGGCCGGGTTGTCAACAACGGCCGTTAAAAGCGACAGGGTTGCGTTGTTACGCAAGTGGAGCTTGTAAAACGCCTTTAAGGTTTCTTTGGTTATAAGCGGCACGTCGCCTGAAAGTATCAGCACTGTGCCGCTACGGACGTTACTTAGGGTTTTTAAACCGCACATGACGGCATGGCCTGTGCCGAGCTGTTCTTTTTGAACGGCGAAAAGAGCGCCGGAATGTTTGAAGCATTCAATAACCTCGTCTTTGTTGTAGCCGACTACAATAATGGTTTTGTTGACTCCGGCTTCTTTAAGCGCGTTTAGCGGATAAAAAAGCATGGGCCTTCCGCTAACGTCAAAAAGAACTTTAACGGTTTTGGCGGACTTCATTCGCGTGCCTTTGCCTGCGGCAAGAATAACGGCAAAGAGTTTTTTCATTGTTAAAGATTATATAATGAAATGCGATTCGTCAAGGCATTTGTATCAAGCGCGGGGTTACCGTATGGCATGGTAAACGCGCGCGGTATTTTTATACTTGACAATAAAAGTTAAGCGGTTTTATAATGTGCGAATGTTTACGTCCTTATTTTACAAAACCGAACTTACTTTAAACTGGCGTTTTTTGCAAGCGGCCTGCGAGGGGAACTTTTGAGCGTGTAAAATTTTTTGACCCCGCATTCTAAAGGCCGCGAAATCTTTGATTTCGCGGCCTTTGCATTTGTAATGAAAATAGCGCAGGTTGAGTTAGCATAGCCCTTGCTTTAAGCATACGGGGGCAGGCGGTAATCCGGCAGTTTTATTTACGCGAGCGTTCCAAACAATAAACCTGCTAACCGTTGACGCTGACACTCAGCCTGTGATAAGGTTATTTTTTATGAAGAAAGACGATTACTTTCCGGTTTTTGAGGTTTTTAAAGAAAAAGCCCGGTCAGGCACGATTGTGCCGGTCTATAGGGAGGCGTTTGCCGACATATACACGCCTGTTTCCGCTTTTATGAAGATAGACAACGGCGCGGACGCGTTCTTGCTCGAAAGCGTTGAAGGCGGCGAAAAGTGGGGCAGATATTCCATTCTCGGCACCGGGGCGCGAAAGGTTATAAAGAGCAAAGGCAAGAAAATAGAGATAACCGAAAACAATGTTACAACCGCGCTCGAAGGAGATCCGCTCTCTGTTCTTCAAAAAGAAGCGTCGCGTTATCGCGCCGTTTCCGTGGCCGGCGCGCCGCGTTTTAGCGGCGGCGTTATAGGGTGCATAGGCTACGACGCCGTGCGCCATATGGAAAAGCTTCCGGATACGGCAAAAAAAGACCTTGACGTGCATGACATATATTTTCTCTTTGTTGATACGTTTCTTGTGTTTGACAACGTCGAGCAAAAAATTAAGGCCGTTTCAAACGCGGTTATAGAAGAAGATACGGACATAGAAGCGGTTTACGAAAAAGCAAAAGCTGAAATAGACGCTCTGTTAAATCGTTTGAATTGTAGCGAGCCAACGGCAATAGCTGAAAAAAAGCTGAAGTCCGTTTATAACAAGGGCGCGCAAAAGATAAGTTCTAATTTCACCAAAGAAGGTTTTTTATCCGCCGCTCGTCGGATAAAAGAGTATATTGTAAGCGGCGACATAATACAGACCGTTTTGTCGCAGAGGTTTTCAACTGAGCTTGAAACCGAGCCTTTTAATATTTACAGGGCGCTTCGCGTGGTGAATCCGTCGCCGTACCTCTTCTTTTTACGGCTTGGGGACACGATTGTTGTCGGGTCGTCGCCGGAGCTTTTGGTGCGGGTGGAAGAAGATGAAGTGAATGTAAAGCCTATTGCCGGAACAAGACAACGCGGCAGAGATGAAGACGAAGACAGGGCGCTTGAGGCCGAGCTTTTAAGAGACCCGAAGGAAAGGGCCGAGCACATAATGCTCGTTGACCTCGGTAGAAACGATCTTGGCCGGGTTTGCAGGCCCGGCACCGTAGAGGTTGACGACCTGATGGGCATAGAGCGTTATTCGCATGTAATGCACATCGTGTCAAACGTAAGAGGACTGCTGGAACCGCAAAAGAACGCGTTTGATTCGCTGAGGGCGTGTTTTCCGGCGGGTACGCTGACCGGCGCTTCCAAGATACGCGCAATGGAAATAATAGAGGAGCTTGAGCCGTGCAAACGCGGCATCTACGGCGGCTCCGTGGGCTACATAAGCTATTCCGGCAATATGGATATGTGCATAGCCATACGGACGATGGTAATTAAAGATAACCGCATATACGTGCAAGCCGGCGCCGGCATAGTGGCGGACTCGGTGCCGGAAAAAGAGTTTGAAGAGACTGAGAACAAGGCAAAGGGCGTTTTTAAGGCCATAGAGCTGGCAAGGGACATTTAAGGAAGGTCTGATTAATTTCTTTTTTCTCTCCCCTTCTATACCCGAGCGGTATTGTGGGATATCAACCCCCTTCTTGGGGAAGGGTAGGGTGAGGGGTTAAGGCGGGGAAAAGACTCGCGGAACTGATACCTTTTGATCGCAGAAAAGAATTAATCGTAGATTCCCTAAAGACAAACTTGCGGCGCTATGCGGCGTAGCCTGTAATAACTTTTTCGAAGGTTTATAAACCATGCTTTTGATGATAGACAATTACGATTCTTTCACCTTTAACCTTGTTCAGTATTTTCTGGAGCTTGGGGTGGAGGTGGCTGTATTCAGGAACGACGCCATAACGATAAAAGAGATGGAAAAACTCGCGCCGAAGTATCTTGTTATTTCCCCGGGGCCGTGCGACCCTAAAAAGGCGGGCATTTCAGTTGAGGCCATACGCCACTTCGCGGGCAAGGTGCCGGTGCTTGGAGTCTGCCTCGGGCATCAGTCAATCGGCTACGCCTTCGGCGGAGAGGTTGTGCGGGCTAAAGAGCTTATGCACGGTAAAACGTCAATGATATACCACGACTCCAAGACCATCTTCGAGGGCATTGAAAACCCGTTTGAGGCTAACCGTTATCATTCGTTAATCGTAAGAAGGCAGACATTGCCTGCTTGTCTTGAGGTGAGCGCGTGGACGGATAAGGACGAGATAATGGGCCTGAGGCATAAGACCTTGCCAATGGAGGGCGTTCAGTTTCATCCTGAATCAATACTTACAAAGGCCGGTAAAGATATACTCAATAATTTTTTGAAAAAGTACGCGTAAGCGGACAAAGCTTATCATGATAAAAACAGCCATAGCTAAAGTCGTACAAGGTACTGACCTTGCCGAAGCCGAAATGATGGAAGTAATGCGCGAGATCATGACCGGCTCCGCAACTCCCGGCCAGATCGGCTCTTTTGTAACCGGCCTTCGTATAAAAGGCGAGACTGTCGCTGAAATAACCGGCGCGGCCCGCGTTATGCGTGAAAAAGCCGCTAAGATAGACGCTCCGCCGGGCGACGTGGTTGACACGTGCGGCACGGGCGGCGACGGGGCCATGACGTTTAACATTTCTACGGCCTCGGCTTTTGTCGCGGCCGGGTGCGGCGTTGTCGTGGCAAAGCACGGAAACCGTTCAATTACGTCAAAAAGCGGAAGCGCGGACGTGCTTAAATCGCTCGGCGTAAATATCGAGGCGGAGGCCGAGCGCGTGGAGGAGTGTCTGAATATGGCGGGAATAGGCTTTCTCTTCGCGCCAATGCTTCACGGCGCGATGAAGTTCGCGGCGCCGGTGCGCCGCGAGATCGGCATACGCACTATTTTTAACGTGCTTGGCCCGCTTACAAACCCGGCGGGCGCGAACCGGCAGGTCTTGGGTGTTTACGACCCGGCGCTTACGGACATGCTTGCGGAGGTGCTTTGCAACCTCGGCTCTAAACACGCCTTTGTAGTTCACGGCGAAGACGGCCTTGATGAAATTACTCTTACAAGCGAAACCCGCGTTACCGAGTTGAAAGACGGTTTTATACAGACTTACCATATAAAGCCCGAAGACTTTGGTTTTGAAAGGTGCGCTCCGGATGATTTAAAAGGCAACGAGCCGGGTGACAACGCGAAGATAATTCTGGATATTTTAAACGGCAAAAAAGGCCCGCAGAGGGACGTTGTAATATTAAACAGCGCCGCGGCGCTGGCGGCCTCCGGGCGCGGCGGTTTTAAAGAGGGCATTGCAGAAGCCAGAGGCGCCATAGACACCGG
>SCQA01000218.1 GCA_004298725.1 bacterium | reverse complement strand
CGCCTTTCCAAGCACAGTACCCGGGTAGTAATGCCTGAGTATCTCCTTGTAAGAATCGCCTTTTTCAGCCATGACTTTAGCGCCCCATTGCGACAAGCCTACTCCGTGGCCGGAGCCTCTGCCCTTAAAAACAAACGAATTGCCGTCGCGGCTGACAATAAAAAGAGTGCTTCTTACGTTAGAATAACCCGCGGCCTTTCTTAAATCTTCTCCGGTCATGCTCAGCTTTTTGCCGTTTCTGTCGCGCACGGTAATGCGTTTAACTCTGCCGGAGGCGCTTGTCAAGTCAACGGTTATATCTTCAATATCGCCGATATCGTAACCGGCTAAGTTAAGCGCGTCTTTTAAAAACATTGCCGGGGTTACGTGCTCCCACAGATACTTCGGGGCAATGCCGTCATACTTGCTCTCAACCGGCCTAAGATATGGCGCGGAAACGCCCCACACGTCCTTTGAATCCTCTGTCATGCCGCCGGCGTTTGAATGATAAACCGTAAGAGCCGGCTCTCCGTTGTAGTTCAACACTTCGCCAATCGTATCCCTTACGGCTTTTAACGCCGCCGCGTCTTCACCTCCGACGCCCGTATAAACCTGCCCCATTACCGAGCCTTCAATATGGTAATTCTCTTTAAGACGCTTCTTCTTTTGATAAAGCGCGTATGTTCTTGCCACGACAACCTGCGTCTTTAACGCATCCGCGGGCCATTTTGTTGATATTTCGTTATTTAATATTCCGGCAAGGTACGTTTCAAGCTGTACTTCGTTTATCGCTAAAAGACCGGCGCCGTTGTCGAATACTTCAATTGACCCGGCGTAAGGCCTGTTGTTCATATAAATGTAGCCTTTGTTGGGAAAAAACCTGTGCGGAAGCGCCGTATCCGTTCCGTTTACAGAGGCCCGCCCGGGCGACGTCTTTTTAACTTCAAAAGACTTTGTGTTGTCGGCGTTTTTTATGGTAAGCGCCTGAGCGCCCTTTAACACCAGCACCCGGATATTGCCGCCGGCGGCCCTACGGGCCGAAATGCCGGAACACCCGAAAAGCAACGCGAGCGCAACCATAAAAATACGCAGTTTGGTCTTTGTCATGCGAGAGCGCCAAAGGCGCTAAAAAAACCTTTTAACATATATGAACGCAAGCCCCATTGCCATTGACACAAGCCCGATTATACGAAGCGTGCCGCTCGGTATATCTTGCACGGACAATGCCCATTCTTTAGCTTTTTTTGGCGAAGTGAAGTAAGGTATCCCTTCAAGTATAAGAAGTGCGCCAAGTATGGTCAGTATTTCAGACATAGGGTACCAACCGTCTGTTATCGGTTATCAGTGAGCAGTTATCTGGCATCAATGAGCAGTTAACTGTGAACTGTATATGACAATGAATACCGATAACTGATAACCGTTCACTGAAAACAGATAACTGCTAACCGCTAACCGTTCTCTTACTTTGCCCTGCACTTGCACAACTTTCTAAGGTAATCTTTTAACGCCGTTATCTCTGAGCCGCTGAGCGTAGCCCCGAACGGCGGCATAAGGGTTGACTTGCTTGTGGCCGCTCCGCCTTCCCTGACGACGTTTATTATGTCTTCGTCCGTCAGCTTGCTCATCTCGTAGGCGCTTGTATGGTCTCTTGGGCTTACGGGCATATTTTTAGTGGCGTTAGGACCGTCGCCCATGCCATCAATACCGTGGCACTGCGCGCAGTAAAATTTATAATTTTCCGCGGCTGTGGCGGCAAAAACAACCCCTGCCT
>SCQA01000217.1 GCA_004298725.1 bacterium | reverse complement strand
GCTCTTCCGATCTGTCCGCGGCAACTGCCTTTACGGCGACGCCGGTCAGGCATTTTAAAACTTCGCCTTGTTCGAGCCTGCCTTGATCCCATGTTGTCTTAACAACCGACGGAGCAAAAACATCTTTGTCAATGGATAGATAAACCGGGTCGCCGGAGGCGTCAACTTCGCGTCTGATAATTTCAGCCAAATTTTTCCTTTCTGTTGTTATTTCGTCAATATTTGAGCCGCTTAGCGTTTTGGCAAGCTTTGATACGGGTGTAAGGCAGTGGTATTTCACCTTGCCGGACTTGATTACGGAAAACCTGTTTTGAAAAAGGTCTATGCCTTCGAGGTCCCGCGAGGCGATTCCGTAAACGGATATTTTGCTGACGTTTGGCAGTTTGCTCGCGTGGTATACCCACGAGCCGCAGTGTATGCCTGAGGGAAAGAACATATTGTCAGTGTGGTTGTCGAATACGACGACCTGCACCTTGCCGATGCCAAGCGCCGCTGGCAGTAATTTAATTATAAGCCAGCTGAGGTGGTGAAAGTCTCCGCTACCGAGAAAAAAGACGCGATGGGTTTTAAGCGCTCCAAGCACGGGCGCAGTAAGCGCGGCAAGGCTTTTGAAAGCGGCGCAGTAGCGTACCTTCTCCTCAAATTTGCGCAGGTCAAGCCTGCCTGCTCCAGAGGGCGGCGTAACCGAGCCGTCAAGGTCAAGCACCATAGCTTTGTTAAAACTTTCCTTGTACATTTTTTATCTTGGGTACTGCGGCATTTTGAGATAAAATAATCCGTTGCCGGTTTTTGGCGCGCTTGGAAAACAGAAGACGCATAAATATAGTATAATGGAAAAAAATGGAAGTCCACGGGTTTTAAGCCATGGCCTATAGAAGATTTAAGGCGGCGTTTTTCTGGTTGCTTCTCGTGTCGTCCGATACAACGGCTCAAATATTTCTAAAGTTCGGCGCAATGAAGATAAGAGAGACGGGCCTTGGCGTAAATTACCTTATTGTAATGGGTTACAGTTTTTATGCCGTGTCGTTCGTGGCGTGGATGCAGATACTCAAGACAACGAGGCTCTCCATAGCGCTTTCAGCCGCGTCCGTGCTTTATATAACCATAGCCATAGCGTCGCATTTTTTAATGCATGAGCCGATATCGCTTCATCTGATACTCGGCACCATACTCATAGCAACCGGAGTCTTCGTGCTCGGTCTTAGCGAGGCAAAAAAGGGCGGCTCTCACGGTAAATAAAGACGCTCGCCGGCGAAGAGTGAATGGTGAATAAAAAGGGGTAAAAAGGCGGCAAATTCATGGCGCTTTTCGGCGAACTTTTCATAAGCGATATACTCGCTAAGCCGGTTTTCGACCCGAAGGGCGGGACTATCGGCAAGGTATGGGACATAGTCGTTGTCCGCGGCGAACCTCTGCCCAAGATACATTCAATTATCATCAGGCGGAGAAAACAGCTTTTGCGTATAGATTGGAGCGCGATAAACATCTTTAATAAGCGAATAATTTCCACCACGCTCTACGCCGAAGCCCTTAATGCCGCGTCGCCCGGCAAGGCCGACCTTATGGCCGTGCGTGACATACTTGACAAGCAGATAGTTGACATAAACGGCGTAAAGGTGGTGCGCGTTAACGACATAAAACTTGAAGGCTACGGCGACGAGGCCGTGCTTATATCCGTTGACGTCGGCATACGCGGCATTCTGAGAAGGCTTGGCATAGAGGATTGGACGGAAGAAGTTTCAAGGCTCTTTACGTCGAAACTGCCATATAACCTGATAAGCTGGAATTACATACAGCCCCTGAAGCCGGAGCTTAAGGCCATAACGCTTACCATACCGAGGCAAAACGTATCTGATTTGCATCCGGCGGACATTGCGGAAATAATAAGTCAGGTGTCAAGGGAAGAGGGCGCGGACTTCATAAAGAACCTTGACGCGGAAACCGCGGCGGAGACTATTTCGGAACTTGCCCCTGACATGCAGGTTGAAATTTTAAATGAAATCGAAACCGAAAGGGCGTCGGATATAATTGAAGAGATGCCGCCTAACGAGGCCGCGGACGTTCTTAACAAGCTCCCCACGGCGCGGGCCAAGGAAATACTTGAAAATGTTGAAAAGGAAGACGCCGATAACATTCAGGAGCTTCTCGGTTATGAAGAAGACACCGCAGGCGGCATAATGACGAACAGGTTTGTGGCGTATCCTGCCGGCATAACGGTAAAAGACGCCACTGACAGGTTTAAAGTGGACGCGAAAGAGATTCAGGACGTAAATTACATATACGTGATTGACGAAGGGGAGCGGCTAAAGGGCGTTGTATCTTTAAGGGAGCTTATAACCGCTTCGCACGACGCCGCCATAGCGGACATCATGGAAGGAGACCCCAGAAGCGTTACGCCGGACGTTGACGAAAAGGTCGTTGCCGAAACAATGCTTAAATATTCGCTCTACGCCCTGCCGGTTGTAAACCAAGACGGCGTGCTAATAGGCGCCGTTACCATAGACGCTATACTTGATTTGTTTCTCTCATCCGATAAAAGAGGCAAAAGGCGTTCAGGTTGAATCCCGCGCGGCATTAAGGAAGTTTTTTGGTTATTGGTTGTTTTTTTACCTCCACTATGGGGGAGGGAAGGGCTTTTGCGTATTTCATGCAATAAAAACAGGATGAATCTCAGCGCAAAATGTTGCGGTGAGATTCAAAGGCCAATAAGATGAGCTTTAGAAAAAAAGCCGCCATTGCGTTAATGGTTATAGGTCCGGGCCTTATAACATCCAATATAGATAACGACGCCGGCGGCATAGCCACGTACTCCATTGCCGGAGCGCAGTACGGCTATTCATTCCTCTGGACGCTTATACCGGTTACCGTTGCGCTTGTCGTCGTGCAGGAGATGTGCGCCCGCATGGGCGTAGTCACGGGCAAGGGCCTTGCCGACCTTATAAGGGAGCGCTTCGGCATAAAGATCACCTTTTGGCTCATGGTCTTTTTATTTTTAACCGACCTCGGCAACACTGCCGCGGAGTTCTCCGGCCTTGCCGCGAGCCTTGAGCTTTTCGGCATAAGCAAGTACGTATCGGTTCCGCTTGGAGCGGTCTTCATATGGCTTTTAGTGGTAAAGGGGACATACGTGCTTTTTGAGCGCATATTCCTCGTGGTCTGCCTCGCGTACTTTACGTATATCGTTGCCGCCGTTATGGCCAAGCCCGACTGGACGGACGTTTTAGTGCAAACCGCAACGCCGTCGCTTCATTTTAATTCGTCGTATTTATCCATGCTCGTGGGCCTTGTGGGCACGACCATAGCCCCGTGGATGCTCTTTTATCTGCAATCGGCCGTGGTTGAAAAGAAGATAAAGCGGAAGCAATACTGGGCATCGCGCATTGACGTGATACTCGGCTCTATTATGACCAACGTCGTGGCGTTTTTCATAATAGTGGCGTGCGGCGCAACCCTTTTCAAGGCTGGAATAAGGATACAGGGGGCCGAAGACGCGGCGCTTGCGCTCGCGCCGTTTGCGGGCAAGTACGCCACGGCGCTATTCGCCATAGGCCTTGCCAATGCCTCGCTTTTTTCCGCTTGCATACTGCCTCTTGCCACGGCGTATTATATCTGCGAGGCCATGGGCTGGGAGGCCGGCGTTGACAGAAACTTCAAGGAAGCGCCGCAGTTTTTAGGGCTTTACACCGCGCTTATTGTTATGGGCGTGCTGATAATACTTATACCCGGCGCGCCGCTTATAACCATAATGTGGGTTTCGCAGGTAATAAACGGAGTGATGTTGCCGTTTGTGCTCGTCTTTGTTTTGTATCTGATTAATAGGCGTGACTTAATGTCCGAGTACGTGAATTCAAGGTTCTTTAACGCGCTTGCGTGGGCGACAACAGTAATAATGACGCTTCTTGTTGTAGCAATGCTGGTGTCAATGTTTTTTTGATTTGAAATAAGTCTTTGCAGTGTCAACTTCGCCGTGTAAGATAACTGTCATTTTTCAAGGGTGCGTTCTTCAGCTTGAGTGATAATTTTTGTAGCCGTGTTTTTAACCCGGTATTGTTGTCTTTGTTTAAGGTTCATAAATACCCGCGTAAGTTTTTCCCGCCATATCAAGCAAAAATAGCTAATCGCTTTAATAATTCCTTTAGCATGTCTATTAAACGTATAATCAATGCGTAACAATGGCAAGCCCGTTAACTCCGCGTTCAATCCGTTATCAGCTTTTTTATAATTAAAGAAAGTAAAATAAAAAATTGACATGTTTGCGTGAAAGTGGTAAAAACTTAACTATCTCTATTAAAAAATAAAAAACGCTTTGCGTCTTGCTTGTACGTGTAATTTTAGAGTGCGCTGAAGACGCATTCTGGCGCACATAAGGAGGTAGTTCATGCCTGGTTCATCCTTGCATATCGCCATCGCGGACCGCGTTGCCGATTATCTTCAGGATTTGAATGAATGGAACGCCGGTACTCATCTGCCTAATTACGCCGGTCCTACTCCCAAGGAGGTAGCCGATCTCGCTAAAAAATATCCGAGCTACTTCGCATTCGGCGCCGTCGGGCCGGACTTTTTTGCGCTACTCCCTGATTTTCGTTCCGTGTGCGTTGCTGGTATGCGTATTCCTATTGCAAATCCGCTTATAGGCGTTACGGATTTTGTATTCGAGTTTTACGAGGCGCTGGAGCCGTTTATTGAAAAATACGAGCGTTATCTCGGTCCAATCTCGCAAGACCTTGACGAAGCCATCAGCAGGCTGACCGGAGACCTCAGTACTACGGTAAGCGAAATTTTAGGCGAGCTTGTGTCGCTTGTGACCAACGCCCTTATCAATCTGGCTGAACAAGCCTACGACTGGTGGGGGCTATTTTCTTTGGGGCTGAACAAGGGTTACGATAATCAGGATTTTTTTTGGAACGACATGTTGCATTACCGTTTTACAAGTCAATTCGCGCGCAATCTCTGGAGGCTGGCGTTGGAGGCTGAAGCCGTCGCGTCGAGTGACGTTGACCGGGAAAAGGCGGAAAAACTGAAGGCCTACGCGCTGGGTTATATGACGCACGTCGGCTCGGACGTAACCGGCCATCCGTATGTCAATGAAAAAAGCGGCGGCCCTTTTCGCACGCATTGGCAACGCCATCATCTGGTGGAAAATCATATGGACGCCAAGACCTATGACGACGACTTCGGCAGTCAAGCTATATACAATATGCTGGCGGAATCAGCGCGGCATTATCGCATAAGTTTTGAGGAGAACGGCGACGACGGCCCCGCGCCGCCGCCTTATCAGCCTGGAGAGATCGGAAGAGC
>SCQA01000216.1 GCA_004298725.1 bacterium | reverse complement strand
AGTTTATGAAGCCGCGCGCCGGATGCGGCGAGCATTTCAAGAATTTTAACTATGGCGTACATGCCGTCGAAGTTAGGCTGAAACTCAGGGAATATGTATCCGCCGGTGGTCTCTCCGGCAAAGGCTATGCCGTCTTCGGTGGCGGCTTCCATAAGGCCGCGCGAGCTTGTCTTTGTGCGCCGCACCTTAAAACCGTAATTGCGCGCCATATTTTCAATAGCGCGCGACGCCGTTACCGGCACGGCTATAACGCCTTTCTTAGCGGAGGCCTTTTTAGCTTTCAGGGTAAGAAGCGTGACGATATTTAACGCGGTGTCGTCCTCGAGTATCTCTCCCGTGTCGTCAACGATAAAGACTTTTTCGCCTCCGGCGTCAAGCATAAACCCGGCGTCAGCCCCGAGCGAGCGCACTATGGTGGACAACTGCTCAAGCGATTTTTGGAACTCCTCGGCGCTCTTGGTGGTTTTTGAGCCGTCAAGGTTGGCGTTAAGCGCGATTACATCGCAGTCAAGCTTGCCGAGTATGACCGGAAAGATGCGCGACGAGCTTCCGTAAGAATAATCGAGCACTATTTTAAACTTCGCCTTCCGTATTGTTTTAACGTCAATCGCGGACATAAAGCCGTTTTGGTAGTATTCAAAACCGTGTATCGGAAAGACCATCTCTCCGGTATCCTCAAGCGGCATTCTTCTGAAATCCTCGCGGAAAAATAATCGCTCAACCGTCTTTTCAGAACCCGGGTGAAGGTCAAGCCCGGTGTTATCGAAAAACTTTAAATCAAGAAGCATCGGGTCAAACGGGGAACGCCTCGTGTGTATGCCACCCACTTCGCTTCCGCCGCGCGCGAGAAAACGGCAGACCGGCATTGGCGTTACTCCGTAATCGTGCACGTTCACGCCGGTTGAGAGTATGCCCGTCATAATGGCGCGGTTTATCATGCGCGACGTTTTGTGGCCGTCCCTGCTTGTGGACACAAACGACCCGGCCTTTAAAGAAGCCCCGTACGCCGCCCCAAGCCGGGCCGCGAACTCCGGCGAAAGCTCGATATTGGCAAGTCCGGTAACTCCGTACGTGGAAAAGATGTTTTTATTCCACTTCTGCCCCCAGACAAGGCTTGAAGTCAGCGTCGCATCGTCTTCAACAACCTTATGAGGCCAAACCTTTACATTGGCCTTTACAGTGGCATTTCTACCTATAAGGCAGTGGTCGCTTACTATGACGCCTTCGCCAAGGTGCGCTCCGGCTGATATTTCCGTGCCGGAGCCTATAACGTTTTCCTGCAAAAGAGCCGCGCGCCTGATTTTAGCGTTATCCCACAGCACAGAGTCTATGATAACCGCTCCGTCTTCTATTACCGCGTTGTCGCCTATTATAGTGTTTATAAGTTTTACGTCGGACGCTATGCGGCAATCTTTCCCTATAACGACCGAACCTTCAAGCTTTGACGTAAGGTCTACCCTTGAGCCTTTGCCGAGCCAAACATGCTTATTGTCAACCCTATCGCCGGGTATATTCACCTTGACCATGCCGTTTAATATGTCAATATTCGCTTGCCGGTACTCCTCAAGGCTTCCGACGTCTTTCCAGTAACCGGTTGCCGTGTAGCCATAAATAGGCTTTTTGTTTTGCAGAAGCAGAGGAAAGAGGTTTTTACTGAAATCGAACTCCGTACCTTCGGGAATAAACTTCAAAACCTCTTCTTCAAGTATGTATATGCCCGTGTTTATTGTATCGCTGAAAACTTCGCCCCACGTCGGTTTTTCAAGGAAACGTTCTATCCGCCCTTTTTTATCGGTTATGACTATGCCGAAAGGAAGCGGGTTTTCAACGCGCGTAAGCACTATGGTGGCGATTGCTTTGTTTTTCTTGTGGAATGCCACGGCCTTGGCAAGGTCAATGTCCGTAAGCACGTCGCCGCTTATTATAAGGGTGGTAGAGCCGGTCGGCTTTTGCCTCATGGCGTAAGCAACGCTTCCAGCGGTGCCGTAATCAACATTAGCGCTTACGTAATCAACCTTGACCCCGAATGACGAGCCGTCGCCAAGATGATTTTGAATCTGCTCCGGCTGAAAATAAAGTAGCGCCGTCAGGTCTTTAAAGGAATGTAATTTCAACAGCTCGATGATGTGGTCTATTATCGGCTTGTTGGCCATAGGCACCATCGGCTTGGGCAGGCTGTTAGTAAGCGGCCTTAAGCGCGTACCGAAACCGCCTGCCATAATAATGCACTTCACGCGTAACCCCCTCGGGCATCATAGCAACAACGGCAAGTAATGAAAAACAGCGGCCTGTAAACCGGAAGTATTAATTTTATCAAGTAATTACGCAAGCGTCAAGGTTAGGCCGGCATTTATATCTTATTCTCGGTTCCTGAGGCAAGCCTGCGTATATTCTCCTTATGCCTCCAGATTATCAGGACTGCTATAATAACGCCGGTCAAGACATAATCTTTTTTAGACGGCAAAAAAGACAAAAAAACCGGCATGAAAGCGGCTGAAAGCATGGAGCCAAGAGAGACATATTTTTTAACAACAACGGCTACTATAAAAACAACGCCGCTAAGAAGCGTAGCTGTCGGCGAAATGACGAACATAACTCCGCAGGCCGTTGCCACGCCTTTGCCGCCTTTGAATTTGAGAAATACCGGAAATAAGTGCCCCATAAACGCGCTAACGCCGACAAGGCTTGCGAGTAGCGCCGTCGGACTTATTTTCAACAACGGCACGTCAACGGACGGCATGCTAAAATAAAAAGATAGATAAACCGGCACCGCGCCCTTTAAAATGTCAGCTATAAGCGTTACCGCGCCCGCCTTCTTGCCTGCCGTGCGCGCTACGTTTGTGGCGCCGACGTTGCCGCTGCCGACCGTGCGCGGGTCCGCCTTGCCAAACGCCTTTGCCACGATAATTGCAAAAGGCACCGAACCGAGAAGATACGCAAAAGGAATAAGCAAAAGATAAAAATGCCAGTTTGTTTGCATGTTATTATTCTACGGTAACGCTTTTGGCGAGGTTTCTCGGCTGGTCAACGTCCGTTCCCTTTAAAACCGCTATGTAATAGGCAAGAAACTGAAGCGGTACGGTCAAAAGAAGCGGCGTCAGCCTGTGTGACGCCGCTGGAATCGTTATTACGTCGTCGGCTTTCAGCACAGCTTCCTTATCGCCTTCGGTTACTACGGCTATTATGCGCCCGCCCCGCGCTCTTACCTCTTCCATGTTGCCGAGCATCTTCGGGTAGCTTGCGTCCTGCGGGGCAAGAACCACCACCGGCATATCTTCGTCAATAAGGGCTATGGGGCCGTGTTTCATTTCGCCTGCGGCGTAACCCTCGGCGTGTATGTAAGATACCTCTTTTAACTTCAACGCGCCTTCAAGCGCGATGGGGTAGTTAATGCCCCTGCCAAGGTAAATAAAGTCTCTGAAGTGAAAGTATTTTTTCGCAAGCGCCTCTATCCGGCCTGCCGAATCAAGTATATGCTCAATTTTTTTGGAAAGCGTAACGAGGTCGTGTATCAATGTTTTGCCAAACTCAGGCGATACCCGCCCTGACTCTCTGCCAAGACGCACGGCAATAAGATACAGCGCGACAAGTTGCGTGGTAAACGCTTTTGTGGAGGCCACGCCTATTTCCGGGCCGGCGTGCGTCATAAAAGACCATGCCGTTTCCCTTGTAAGGCTTGACTCTATCACGTTGCAAACGGATATTACGGATGCGCCTTTTTTCTTCGCCTCCTTAACTGCGGCAAGCGTGTCAGCGGTTTCGCCGCTTTGCGAAATGGCAAGCACAAGCGTCTTTTTATCTACAAGAGGGTCACGGTAGCGAAATTCCGAGGCAAGGTCAACTTCAACAGGAATCTTCGCAAGCTCTTCAAATAAAAACTTGCCGACAAGGCCCGCGTGCCACGACGTACCGCACGCGACTATAACAATTTTATCAATGTCCGCCGCGCGCATATTAAAATTATTAAGGAATACATCACCCTTTTCTTCAATAACAGAACCTCTGAACGTATCCGCCACAACGCGGGGCTGTTCAAATATCTCCTTCAGCATAAAGTGACGGAAGCCGCTCTTTTCAGCCATCACAGGGCTCCAATCAATATGCGTCGCGGGCCTCGTTACTTTCGCCCCGTCAAACGTGGTTATTTCAACGCCGTCCGGCGTAATAACAACCAATTCGCCATCCTGCAAAAAAATAGCCTTGCGGGTTATGTTAAGTATGGCAGTAATGTCGGATGAAAGCATTGTTTCATGCTCTCCCACGCCCACCGCGAGCGGGCACTCCATGCGCGCTCCAACAAGCTTATCCGGCTCGTCTTCGCTTATAACGGCAAGCGCGTACGTGCCCTTAAGGCGGCTGACGGCGCGCCTCACGGCTTCGGCGAGCTTCTTGCCGTTTTTTATTTCGCGGTGTATAAGGTGGCTTATTACCTCGGTGTCGGTTTCAGATTTGAAATGAGCGCCTTCTTTTTTAAGCTCCTCTTTAAGCGCGAGGTAATTTTCAATTATGCCGTTATGCACTACGGCAACTCCGCCTTCAATATGCGGATGCGCGTTTTCCTCGCTCGGCCTGCCGTGCGTTGCCCAGCGCGTGTGGCCAATGCCGGAGCGCCCCTGCAAAGGGTTTTTTAATAGAACGGCTTGCAATTTTTCAAGCTTTCCAACGGCGCGCCTGAGCGTTACCTTGCCGTTTTCAAGCACGGCAATGCCAGAAGAGTCGTAGCCCCTGTATTCAAGCCTTTTAAGCCCGTCCATGAGCACGCCCACGGCCTCTTTAGGGCCTATGTAACCGACAATTCCGCACATGGTTATTTTCTGCCTTATTTTTTATCGCCTGACCTGTACGCTATCACGCGCACCGTTTCAATAGTTATAAGCCCTTCTTTTACCGCCGTGTCAAGCCACGGAAGAAACACCTCGATGCGTTCCGGCTTGTCAACTATTTCAACCACCATGGGCAAATCTTCCGAGAGCCTCAGAACTTTGGCGCTGTGAAGCCTGCTGTTTACGCCGAAACCGAGCGTGCCTCTAAGCACCGTCGCTCCGGCCATGCCGCGTTTGCGCGCTTCTTCCACAATGGCTTGGTAAAGCGGCTTGCCGCCTGATTTATCGCTCTCGCCTATGTACACGCGAAGTATTTCAGCTGATGTTGGCAGGTTCATATGAAAACTCCTTTGTTATAAGAGCCTTCCGGCAAAAAAACCGATAAAGAGGAATATAAGCCCGCAGACATTCTGTGAAATTATGTTCGCGAACGCGGCAATGAACTGCGAATCGCGCATAAGCGCGCCTGATTCAAACATAAAGCTTGAAAAGGTGGTGAAAGCACCCATAAAGCCGACAAGTATAATAAGGCGGGCCTGACCGCTTATTATCAACCGCTCTTCGGCAAGCGTCCACACGAAGCCAAAAAGA
>SCQA01000215.1 GCA_004298725.1 bacterium | reverse complement strand
ATTTCCTCAATAAAGCCGAAAATATGGCAGTTTAGGGGGCATTTAAGCCCCTTTTTTCCATTATAACCCGTGGTGTATGATTTATTAAGGCGAATCATCTCTGTAATGCAGGGGTTTTTTGGAGAAAGTATGACTAAGTGTCCTCATTGCAAAAAAGCGATAGCAGAAAAAACAAGAGAATTTTCTGAAGAAGTCTTAACCACTAAAGAAGCGGCTAACTTCCTGAGCTACGCATATCAGACCGTTCGTAATCTTGTCCATGAAGGGCGTATTCCTCATAGAGGCAGGCAGGGGCGTCCGCGGTTTTTAAAGTCTGAATTAATCGCATGGGTAAACGCCGGTATGCCCGATAATTGGATACAGAGGCAAGCCGGAAGATATTAAAAATCCGTTAGTTTGTCAACTTCTTCATGGCTTTTAGTCAGGTCGAGCGAAGCATAGTGTTTTTCTGTTACTCTTATTGAACTGTGGCCGAGGAATTTTGATACCAGATAAAACCCTTTTGGCCCGGTTATCTTGGATAAGAGATGACTTCCGAAAGTCTCTCGTAAAGTCTGGAAAGTAACATTTTCAAGGCCGGCTAATTTAACCAACTTCTTGAACTTCTTATCAAAATTGTTCCTGTGGAATTTTCCGTCCCTTGTCCTGAAAATTAAATCATAATAATAAGTGCCGTTTTTGGTTCTTACTTCAGCGGGGCTGTTCTTCTTTTTTATGGCTTCCGCAATAATCTTGGTCAAATTGCCACTCATCGGCAGGGCGCGTTCCTCCCTATCTTTTATATCCATACCCGGTTTCCATTTCACG
The DNA here is from genome assembly GCA_004298725.1 of bacterium. Taxonomy (GTDB): domain Bacteria; phylum Desulfobacterota; class GWC2-55-46; order GWC2-55-46; family GWC2-55-46; genus SCQA01. The sequence continues at coordinate 6,745 of SCQA01000215.1, read as the reverse complement.
TAAATGATTTTTTTTTCAAGGTCCACGTCCTTAAATTCGCAAAAGAGCGCCTCGGTCTTGCGAAACCCTGCATAATAGCCCATGCCGATTGCCGGAAGCCACCAAGGCTTGTGTTTCTTGGCGGCCTCGAATAGTTTTTTAATTTCCTCTGCGCTCATGTACCTGAATATCTTTTTTGTAGTTTTGAGAGTAGTGAGACCGTGTGCCGGATTTTGATTTATATAGCCGGCTGATACGGCGAAGTTGAAGAATGAGGCTATAGCGGTCATTTCCCTGTTTACCGTACTACTGGCGGCGCTCTTGCTTCTTTCGGTTTGGTATAGCTTTGCCATAGCCGTTGTAAATTGCGATATTTTGACGATGTTATGAGCCTCGCAAAATTCTTCAAGCTTCTTCAGCACCATCTTTTCGAGTTCTTTTGTTTTACCGGTTTTTTCCTTGTAATTGGGGTTATCTATTGTAGCGGTATTATAATCTTGTAGTAACTTCTTGACAGCGGTATCAATTGTGATAAAATGCAAAACTGTTTTGGTTTCCAGTAGTTGATATTCCAAGAGTGCCCGTTTGGCCAGTCTGTGATCCGATGTTTTAAGGCTCTTTTTTACCCAACGTCCGTTTTGCTTATATCGGATATAATAGTATTTGGTGTTTTTTTTTACAAGGTAAGCCATAGGCGCCTCCAAAGTGGGACAAATATGGGACATATCATAGGACAAAACAGGACAAAAATCAACAAAAAAGTACAGTCCGTATGTGATGTATCAGTAATGAAAAGCCTTTGTAATTAAAGAAGTTTCAGGTAAATCAACGGTTTTACAGGCGCGTAGCTCAGGGGTAGAGCGCTACCTTGACACGGTAGAGGTCGGCGGTTCGAAACCGCCCGTGCCTACCATTCAGTCTTTTAACGGGAAGGTATCTTTCCACCAAGGCTTGCTCTGTGGAAGATGCCTTTTATTTTGTTAATCCCGCATTTTATGATGTTGTGGCGCGTTATCATAGCGCTATAACCGCAGGGCGTTACAGCATATGCCAAAGGTAATCTTTCAAGACAATACCGAAGACAACTTCGCCGAGGGCACTGTTTTTTTTGACGTTTTCAAGCCGCGTTTTAAAGACGCTTTAAAAAACGCAGTTGCCGTTAAGGTCAACGGCAAGCTTGTGGACCTTCGAGGCGCGCTTGCAGGCTACGGCGACATTGTGCGCGCGGAGCTTATTTCGCTTGATTCAAAAGAGGGCATAGAAGTCTGCCGCCATTCCGTTGCTCACGTTATGGCAGAGGCCGTGCGTGCCATTTACCCGTCCGCTAAATGCGGCATTGGCCCTACCATAGAAGACGGCTTCTATTACGATTTTGACGTTGAAAAGCCTTTTACGCCTGAAGATATAGCTAAGATTGAAGCTAAAATGGGCGAGATAATTAACGGCGGCCATGCGTTCACGCGCACGGCTGTTTCCAAAGAAACCGCCCTTGAAACTTTCGGCAGTGCCGGTGAAAAATATAAGGTTGAGCTTATAAACGCGCTGGGCGACGGAGAAATAACATTATACACGCAGTCCGGTTTTACGGACTTGTGCAGGGGGCCGCATTTACCCTCGACGCGTTTTATAAAGGCGTATAAAATTACCGGCTTTGCCGGCGCCTACTGGAGAGGTGATGAAAAAAACAAGATGCTCCAGAGGATTTACGGCGTTGCCTTCGCAAACAAAAAAGAACTTGAAGATTACCTGCATCGTCTTGAAGAAGCCAAAAGAAGGGACCACAGAAAACTCGGCAAAGAGCTGGACCTTTTTTCAACAAACGAAGCCATAGGTTCCGGCCTTGTGCTTTGGCATCCGGCCGGTTCAACGGTAAGGCGCGTTATAGAAGATTTCTGGAAGAAAGAACACGCAAAGGGCGGCTACGACATAGTATATACTCCGCATGTCGCCATGCTCGACCTCTGGAAGACGAGCGGGCACTGGGATTTTTACAGGGATAATCTGTATTCTCCAATGGACGTTGAAGGGCAGGACTATATTGTAAAGCCCATGAACTGCCCGTTTCACATCCAGATTTACAAGAGCCATCTGAGAAGCTATCGCGACCTTCCAATCCGCTACGCCGAGCTTGGAACGGTTTACAGGTACGAGCGTTCAGGCGCGCTTCACGGGCTTCTTCGCGTGCGCGGTTTCACGCAGGACGACGCGCATATATTCATGCGTCCCGATCAGCTTACAGCGGAGATAAAAAGCGTACTGCATTTTACGCTTTACATCTTGAGGTCTTTCGGTTTTAATGAATTTGACGTTTATTTAAGCACGCGGCCTGAAAAGTACGTCGGTACGCTTGCGAATTGGGAAAAGGCCGAAGCCGCTTTAAAAGCGGCGCTTGAGTCAACCGGGTTGAAATATTCCATAGACCCTGGCGAGGGTGTTTTTTACGGCCCCAAAATAGACGTAAAGATAAAAGACATAATAGGCAGGTCGTGGCAGTGTTCCACCGTGCAGGTTGACTTCAACTTGCCGGAGCGTTTTGACGTGTCGTACAGGGACGAACACGGCGTTGAGGCGCGCCCCATAATGCTTCACCGCGCTTTAATGGGTTCACTTGAGAGGTTCTTCGGTTGCCTTGTGGAGCACTACGCAGGGGCGTTTCCGTTTTGGCTGGCGCCGGTGCAGGCGGTGCTTTTAACGGTTACGGATAGAAATAACGCGTACGCCGGAGCAACGCTTAAAAAATTAAAGGCCGTTGGAATACGCGCTGAGCTTGACGACAGAAATGAAAAACTCGGCTTCAAGATACGCGAGGCCGAGCTTAGAAAGATTCCGTACATGCTTGTTGCCGGCGACAAGGAAGAGGCTGACGGCATGGTCTCTCCAAGGGCCAAGGACAGGGAAGTTAAGTTAGAGAGCATGACGATTGAAGAGTTTATAGCGTTTGTATCAAAGGAAGGAGAACCAGAAGGAGGTGAGATTTTATAGCAAGAGACACCGTCAGGGTAAACAGAATGATACGTGTGCCGCAGGTCAGGGTCATTGACGCCGAAGGCAACCAGCTTGGAGTTATTACCACTTCTGAAGCGCTTTTAAAGGCTGACGAGGCCGGTCTTGACCTTGTTGAAATAGCGGCTACGGCGGTTCCGCCGGTTTGCCGCATAATGGACTACGGCAAGTTCAAGTATCAGCAGAGCAAAAAGACCAAAGACGCGAAGAAGAAGCAGACTGTCATTCATCTTAAGGAAATTAAGTTCAGAAGCAAGACAGAGGAGCATGATTACCAGTTCAAGCTCCGTAACATCAAGAAGTTTCTCGCCGAAGGCGACAAGGTAAAAGTCACCATAGTATTTAAAGGCAGAGAGATAACGCACACGGACCTCGGCATGAGCATGTTAAAAAGAATAGCCGAGGAGATAAAGAGCGAGGCCGTAATAGAGTATCAGCCGAGGCTTGAGGGCAGAACAATGATAATGGTTGCCGCGCCTCCGGCCAAGTAAAAGTTTTTTTGACGAAAGCTGGTCGTAGCCGTTAGTGTGTTTCAGACAAGAGTAATCGAAGGAGAGGAAGAAAAGATGCCGAAATTAAAGACTCACAAGGGAGCCGCCAAGAGGTTCAAGCTTACGGCAACCGGCAAGATAAAACGCAGAAAGTCAGGGCTGAGACATATTCTCACCAGCAAGTCGCCTTCAAACAAGAATGCGCTTGGCAAAACGGCGTATGTTGACAAGGCGAACGCGCCTGCCATAAAAAAGCTTTTGATTGCGGGTTGAGATTGTAAGCGGTTCGCGGTTTGTAAAGGATAGAACGTTTTAAACGGAGTAAAAAGACAAATAAGGAGCAGTTAGTCATGCCGAGAGTTAAAAGGGGCGTACACGCCAAAAAGAAAAGAAAGAAAGTTTTAAAAGCGGCTGAGGGTTTTAGGGCCGGCAAAGGAAACCTTTACCGCATAGCCACCGAGGCCGTTGACAGGGCGCTGGCTTACGCGTACAGGCACAGAAAGACCAAGAAGAGAGAAATCCGCTCCATGTGGATAGCCAGAATAAATGCCGCCGCGCGTCTTAACGGCATGACGTATTCAAGGCTTGTAAGCGGCCTGTTGAAGGCCAACGTCCAGATGGACAGAAAGACTCTTGCCGATGTCGCGGTAAAAGATCCGTCCGCGTTTTCAAACATTGTTTCAATGGCAAAGGCAAGCCTTGCCGCGTAAGTTATTTTGCGTTAGTTTGCCGCGTTTTTAAGGGATACCACCTTTCATGAAAGAGAGGCTTGAAAAACTTTTAACCGAAGCGTTGTCTGAGCTTGGCGGCGCTGACGCGGTTGACGCCGCGCTTAGGTTAAAGGTAAAGTACCTTGGCAAGAAGGGCGAGATAGCCGTTTTTCTTTCTGGCCTTAGAAATATCGCGGATGCCGAGCGTAAGGCGGCAGGAAGCCTTATAAACAAGGTTAAGGAAGACCTTGAGCGCGAGGTGGACAAGCGCATAGACGCCATAAAGCAGAGAGAAAAGGCCGAAAGTCTCGCAACCGAGAGGCTTGACGTAACTCTGCCCGGAAGAAGATTTTCCGCGGGAAGGCTTCACCCCGTTACGCAGGTGGCCGCTGAAATAGAAGATATATTCCACGGCCTCGGGTTCGCAGTGGCCGAAGGCCCTGAAGTAGAGCTTGATTATTACAACTTCGAGGCATTGAACATTCCCAAAGACCATCCGGCTCGCGATATGCAGGATACGTTTTACGTTAGCGAAGACGTTATGCTCCGCACGCATACCTCTCCCGTGCAAATTCGCGTAATGGAAAAGCATAACCCGCCGCTTCGCGTCATTGCCCCGGGAACGGTTTACCGCAGGGATAGCGACATAACTCATACGCCGATGTTTCATCAGGTTGAAGGCTTTATGGTTGATGAGCGCGTGTCGTTTGCGGATTTGAAAGGCGTGCTGACAAGTTTTCTGCAACAGCTCTTCGGTAAAGACACGCCGACGCGCTTTCGCCCGAGTTTTTTTCCTTTTACCGAGCCGAGCGCGGAAGTTGACATACGTTGCGTTATTTGTTCCGGCAAAGGGTGCAGAGTTTGTAAGGCCAGCGGATGGCTTGAAATACTCGGCGCGGGAATGATACATCCGAACGTATTCAAATCAGCCGGCTATGACAGCGAAAAGTATAGCGGTTTTGCTTTCGGTGCTGGTATAGAGCGCATAGCAATGCTTAAATTCGGCATTGACGATTTAAGGTTATTTTTTGAAAATGATTTAAGGTTTTTAAGGCAGTTTTAGTTTTTTGCCATACCCTCCTTTCAAAACAATAAAATTGAGATATAGGTGCTTCTAAAAATTCAAGGTTTTTTCCGAGGTCGAGGCAGGGCGAAATAGAAAGCGGAGCATATATGTAAATATGCGAGCATTTTTATTTAGCCCTAACCAAGAGATAGGGAAAAAGGGCAATTTTTAGAGGCGTCTATAAACTTGAATCCATGCTTTTCAGTTATAATTGGCTAAAAGAATATGTAAAAGATTTACCTTCGGCGAGCGAGGTTGCCGCCGGGCTTACTATGTCCGGCACCGAGGTTGAATCAGTAACGCAAGTTGGTTGCGCCGTAAAAGGCGTAGTAACCGCTACGGTGTTATCGTGCGCCAAGCATCCTAACGCGGATAAGCTTCAGCTCTGCGAGGTAAGCACGGGCAACGCGACTCATTCAATAGTATGCGGGGCTACGAACATGAAGCCTGGCGACAGGGTAGCGCTTGCGCTTCCGGGCGCGGAACTGCCCGGCGGGTTGAAAATTAAAAAATCGAAGATACGCGGCGTAGAATCCGGCGGCATGATGTGCTCTGAAAAGGAGCTTGGGCTTAAAGACGTTTCTGAAGGCATTCTGATACTTTCAAGTGAGACGCCTGAGGGCGTTGACCTTGAAAGCGCGCTTGGGCTTGCGGACTGCATGCTTGAGGTTTCAATAACGCCAAACAGGGCTGACCTTCTCAGCATACGCGGCCTTGCGAGAGAGCTTTCCGCGATATTTGCCTTGCCGTTTGACGATAACGTTTCCGCGCCGCCTGAAACCGTTGGGGCTGTTACCGATGGTATCGAGGTAACGGTTGAAGATAACGCGCCGTGCAAAAGGTATTCGGCGCGCGTTATTCACGGCGTTAAAATAGGCCCCTCACCCGCGACGGTTGCAACGCGGCTTGAAAGCCACGGCATACGGCCGATTAACAACGTGGTTGACGTTACAAATTATGTTCTTCTTGCCACAGGCCAGCCCCTTCATGCGTTTGACATATCAAAAATCAGCAATAAGAAGATAATTGTAAGGTTTTCGCGCGAAGGCGAATTTATAGAGACTATTGACAATAAAAAAAGAGCGCTTGATTCTTCCATGCTTGTCATAGCCGATGAATTAGCGCCCGTGGCAATAGCCGGGGTTATGGGCGGCAAAGGCTCTGAGGTAGACGGTGCAACAACCGCCATACTGCTTGAGAGCGCGTGGTTTGAGCCTGCCTCGGTACGCAGAACGTCAAAAAAACTCGGCCTTTCTACGGATTCGTCTTACAGGTTTGAAAGGGGCGTTGACATCGGCGCGGTAACTGCCGCCCTTGATATGGCAACGACCATGATAAAAGATTTCGCAGGCGACTGCGTCGCCTCTCGCGCGGTTGATATTTACCCGTCGCCTTTAAAAACAGAGGCCGTAAAATTCAGGTTGAAGAAGGCAGAAGAAACGCTTGGCATAAAGTTTGACGGCGAGGCGGTGGCCGGCATATTTAAGCGGCTTGGC
>SCQA01000214.1 GCA_004298725.1 bacterium | reverse complement strand
CGTTGAGGCCGCCAAGCGGCAATGCAGGCTTTAGGGGAAGCTGAAAAAGGACGGTTATCTGTGAAGGGTTATCGTTTAAGAAGAGAAAATAAACGATTAGAATGCACGTCAACTAATCATTGGTCACTAAACACTAACCGCTAAAAATTATGATAATTACCAAAAAAAAAGACCTGAAAGACATACTCGCGGCACTTGAAGGTAAAAAGACTGTTTACCTCTTCGGGTGCGATTCGTGCGCCGAGCAATGCGCCACGGGCGGCGAAAAAGAAATTAAAGAAATGACTGCGGCGCTTACGGAGCGCGGCTTTGAGGTGGTAGGGTCGTCCATTCCGGAAGAGACTTGCTACAGACAGCTTGTTCTCAAGGACTATAAGCACAAAAAAGAAATAGAATCAGCTGACGCCGTTGTTGTGCTCGCCTGCGGCGCCGGCGTAAGAACGGTCGCGGACGTTGCTAAAGAGAGCCAGCCTGTTATTCCGGCGCTTGATTCGACATTTCTCGCTACCGTTGAGCGCGTAGGCAGGTTTTTTGAAGGGTGTGCGTTATGCGGGGAGTGCGTTTTAATTGACACCGCTGGCATTTGCCCTCATACCGAGTGCCCCAAGGGCCTTTTGAACGGCCCGTGCGGCGGCGTGGCCGACGGCATGTGCGAGGTTGACGTAACCTCTCCTTGCGCGTGGGTGCGCATATATAACCGGCTTAAAGAGCAGGGCAGGCTCCATCTTATGAAACGCCGCAAACCGCCCAAAGACAATTCCGTCGGCGTAAGGCCGAGAAAGACGCTTCTTAGAGGCGAAGGTAGCGGGCACGAGGCAGGGCACGGACGCAAAAAACAATAGATGGCTCTTTGTTTTTTAAGTTTTGATTTCGTTGAGAAAGGTTTTCTCGGTGGCGGGCTGTGGTAACTTTTCCACTTTTCAATGGGAAGGCGGGGTAGGGCGGTAATTTCCCCTTTTTTTTAAGGGGATTAAGGAGGATTATTTTTATTCTTCCCACGCTCCTGCGTCCATTCGACAGAGTGAAGTCTCATCTTATATCCATGTCAATATCCAGTATAATCCGTTGCAATCTTCTTCTTAATTTAACCCTTAAAACTTCAAAAGGTAAAGTTCACGTCATGCCATCTGTTTTTGCCTTTCTTTTAATATGCGCGTTCAGCATATTCGGCGGCTTTGCATACGCCGGAGAGCCTGACTATGATATTGTCATACTTAACGCAAGGGTAATAGACCCGGAAACAAAGCTTGACGAAACCGGTATGAACATTGCCGTGCGCGGCGTGTCCATTGTGGCGATAACGCATGAGAGCATACGCGGTAAGATTGAGATAGACGCTAAGGGCATGGTGGCTTCGCCGGGCTTTATAGATGTTTTGTCTTACGACCCTAACCAATACGGCGTGTGGTACAAAGTGGCTGACGGCGTTACAACCAACCTTGCCATGCACGGCGGCGCGGTTTATCCGAAAGAGTGGTATGCGTCTTTTGAAAGGCAGAAGGTTCCCGTAAACTTCGGCGCGGGTTTTTTTTATAATTCCGCCCGCTTAGGTCTTGAAATAGGGCCATACTCCGGCGCGGATGAAAAGCAAATGGCCATCTTAAAAAAGACGGCTGAAAAGGCGCTTAAAAACGGCGCGCTCGGCATAGGCATGAGCCTTGAATACGCCCCGGGCACGACAAAAGATGAAGTGCGCTTGATGATGGAAGTCGCACGGCGTTACAACGTGCCGGTCTTTTTCCATGTGCGCTATTCTACGATGGAGCCTCCGGGAACCAACATCGAAGCGCTTGATGAAGTCATAGTGCTTGCGCGTGAAACCGGCGCGGCAATTCACATTGACCATATAAACTCGACCGGCGGCACTTTTTCAATGGGAACGTCGCTTGAAATGCTTAAGAAAGCGGCTGATGAAGGCGTAAGCGTTACCGCGTGCGTTTACCCGTATGACTTCTGGGCCACTTACCTTAACTCCGCGCGTTTTGATGAAGGCTGGCAAAAACGCTTCCGCATAACTTTTAACGACCTGCAACTTGGCGGTAGTTCCGAGCGGCTTACGGTAAAGAGCTTTGAAAAATATAAAAAGCTTGGAAAGCTTGCCGTTGCCTATGCCATACCGGAAGACGACGTTATAGCGGCTCTCCGCTCGCCCTTTGTAATGATTGGAAGCGACGGCATTATAGAGCCGGGCAACAATAACCACCCGCGCTCATCCGGAGCGTTTTCACGCCTTATTGCCAAGTATGTGCGCGAGAAAAAAGTTT
>SCQA01000213.1 GCA_004298725.1 bacterium | reverse complement strand
CCGGACGCGAGGATAAAAGAGGTATTAAACGAAGTTTACGACCTTTTCATTGACCTTGACGCAACCGAAGACCAGCTTGATTTTCCCATAGTTTACACTAACGCCAAGAAAGGCACCGCCACGCTGAACCTTGACGAGCCTTCAGAGAATTTAAAGCCGTTATTTGATACGGTTGTAGGCACCGTGCCGCCTCCGTCCGGAGACGAGGCAGGCGTTCTACAGCTTCTCGTCACGAACATCGATTACAGCGATTACCTCGGAAGGCTCGCCATATGCAGGATTTTTTCAGGCGTCATCAAGTCCGCCGATACCGTCGCGCTCATCGGCGTGGATGATAAGGTGACAAAATCAAAGATAACCGCCCTGTATGTTTTCCAGGGGCTTGAAAGGGTGGCCGTGCCGACCGCGTCGGCAGGCGACATTGTGGCGCTCGCCGGCATCGAGGGCATAAACATAGGCGACACGGTATCAAGCGCTGAAAACCCTCAGCCTCTGCCGCGCATACGCGTTGACGAGCCGACCATATCAATGATATTTTCGCCGAATACTTCGCCTTTCGCGGGCAAGGAAGGCAAGTACGTAACATCGAGAAATTTAAGGGAGCGTCTTGAAAAAGAGCTGTTGTACAATGTTTCCATAAGGGTTGATTTTGAAAAGGCCGATTCGTTCAAGGTAATGGGCAGAGGCGAGCTTCAGCTTGCCATACTTATAGAAATGATGAGAAGGGAAGGCTACGAGCTTTCTGTGTCAATGCCTGAGACGATAACGAAGACCATTGACGGAGCGCTGAACGAGCCTATGGAGCATCTTGTCATTGACGTGCCCGAAGAATTCATAGGCGTCGTTACACAGCAAGTGGGCGGGCGAAAGGGCAGAATGCAAAAGATGAGCAACAACGGCCACGGCAGGGTGCGCCTTGAGTTCCGCATACCCTCAAGGGGTCTTATCGGTTTCAGGTCGCAGTTTCTTACGGATACAAAGGGCACGGGCCTTCTTAACCACCTCTTCGACGGCTACGAGCCGTGGCACGGAAGCATTTCAAAAAGAATGTCCGGCGTGCTTGTGGCCGACAGGTCCGGCGTTACCACCATATACGCGCTCTTCGGCCTTCAGCCGAGGGGCACGCTGATTGTAAAAGAAAGCACGCCCGTGTATGAAGGAATGCTTGTGGGCGAAAACGCCAGAATGAACGACATGGACGTGAACGTTGTCAAGGAAAAGAAGCTTACGAACATGAGGGCGTCCGGCTCCGACGACACCATGTTTCTTTTTCCGCCCAATATCATGAGCCTTGAGCAGGCGCTGGAGTTTATTAAAGAGGACGAGCTTGTCGAGGTGACGCCGCAGTCAATAAGGCTTAGGAAAAAGATTCTTGAGTCGAACAAGAGGCCTAAAAAGGCCGATAAAGAGTAAGGCGTTCTCGCTTGCCGCGCGCTTAAGCTAAAAGCTTGCGTTTTTTTGCGCCGCGGCGGTTAGATGACTTGATTTGAAAAATAACGGGCGGCTCGAATGACTCCAGACAGGTCATAAGCGAGCCGCCTGTTATTTTTGCGCTTGCATTCAAGGCCGTTAATCAGCCGCCGAACTTTTTATTATGAAATGAAACGTAGTTCAGCATCATGCCAAGCGCGAAGTATCCGGCGAAAAATGCAACGGGCGCGCTTAGGCCGGAGTTCCACGGTAAAAACAGCCCGCCGTCCGCAAGGGGCGAGTGTATTACGCCAAAGAGCGACAGCACGGCCGCGGTGTAAAAGTAGAACGACGCGGTGTGAAGCCTGTGGTCTATTATATAGGCTACGGCCGCGCTCCATATCATGGATGAAACTATAAAGCCGTTGCCGAGAAGAAGCATTGCGCGGTAAGTCTCTTTTGCGCCTCCGGTAAGGTCTGCCGCGGTTTTGCCGAGCGCGCCGATTACGGAGTTCAACTCAATAACAAGCAGATACGCGACTACCGGAATAAAAGCGAAGGCTACGGCCTTGGCGTGTTTTTTAGGAGTCGCCTCAAACGCCTGCGCCGTTATTTCCA
>SCQA01000212.1 GCA_004298725.1 bacterium | reverse complement strand
TCATGGACAGGGTCATGGAGATACTCTTTCCATCATCCACGGCGCCCTATTCCGGGGCCGACGCAGGCGGCTCCGGAGGGACGCTTGAGCGCGACGCCGTGGATTACAGGCGCGTATGGCGCATCGAGCCGGACGGGAGGACACAGGGGTTTTTCATGAGTTGATGAGTCCACAATAGTAACGACACGAACCACAGTGCTTCCCGCATGATTGGTTGCTTATCGCATCTTCTAATTACTGCCTGTAATGTCAACCAGTATAGATTTCAGATATTACTATCAACACTTCAATACTGTTTTAGCTGATGGAATCTCAAAAGTATCATTATTGTTCGTTAAACAATCTCACAATATGCTGTTTATATATAAAAATCTTATTTAATAATCGTTATTGCTAATTTAACGCATTGTTAAATAATATTACCTAATGTATATAGTGTACATGACTCTCTTAGTGGATGAGCTTATGTATATTGCAAGGTGGTTTATTATTGCCATAATCTTGGTTGCTGGCGCAATTGCAAATGTCGCAATAGCGAGCGAGCAATCAAAGGAGCTTGTCATGCAGGGCGTAGATGACCTTAAAAGGCAGGCTTATGAAAATGCGCTCGCTAAATTTGATTTAGCTTACGAGGCCGACAAGAACGATTTGCAACCGTTGTTTTTCAAGGCGGTAGTTTTAAATCGCACCGGGCATTTTGGCGAGTCGCATGCCTTTCTATCTGAGCTGAAGGAAAAAGGCTTTGAGCATTCTGAGTTTAACTTTGAAATGGGCTGGAGCCTGATGGGTATAAAATTCTGGCAAGAGGCGTTGACTGCTTTTGAAAGCTATGAAAATTCGCGCCCGGGGCGCGGGCAGACCATGGAGTTTATCGGACGGTGCCATCTTGCTCTCGGAGAATTTGAAAAAGCGCGCTACGCTTTCACCGAGGCGCTCTCACGCGACCCGGGGCTTAAATCCACGGTGGACTTCTATTTTGCTCTTCTTGAGCGGAGGCTCAGCAATGATGAAGCGGCCGTAAAGCATCTTACGGCGGTGCTTGACAGCGATTCGGTGCTCGGGCGGGCGCTTCGCGAAATGACCGGCGTGGCGACGCCGACTCAAACCGCAGAACCGGACAAGCATAAAAACTTCGATGTTACCGCTGTAGCCGTTTTCGGATATAACGACAACGCTATCGGCTTTGCAAAGGCAATACCGTTGCCTGCGGACATAACGCATAAAGATTCGGGCTTTGAGCGTTTTTCCGCCAACCTTTCATATCGTATGCAAATGACGAATTCCAGCGTTACCGCAGGGTATGCTTTCTTGGCGGACAGTTATAACGATATGCCGAAGGTAAACCTCGTTGATAATTATTTTTACGCGGACTATCTCCGCGTATTTAACGATAAATTATCAAGCTCGGTGCGTGTTAGCGACGAGTATACCTTGTCGGGCGGTGATCGTTACCGCAATCAAATAGGAGTGCGTCCGGCGCTTGTGTACCGCTTTACGGGAGGCTCTGCGACTGAATTCTCCTACGGCTACGCTAAAAGTGATTATCTCTTTAACGTCGCCGTTGCCGCGTGGAACCGCGACGGACACGCGGACACGGTCGGCGTTACGCACTATATTATCCCAAGCGCGAAATCATTTGTGAGCGCGGGCTTTTCCCGCACATGGAATCATTCCGACGGTGCTGACTTCGCGTTTATATCCGACAAGTTTTCAGCGCGCGCAGGCTCTCCTCTGTTTAAGGGAGTTATAGGCGAGGTTGGCTTCACCTACACAAAGGATAGTTACGATAACCCCAATACCTTGTCATTCAATGGCGTTAACCGCAACGATTATGCGGAAAACTTTTTAGCGCAGATAAGAAAAGCGGTAAGTAAGAATATAAATCTCTTTGTTCAATACAGCGGTACGAGGGCACATTCCAATATACCGTTTTACAGCTACAATCAGAACGTGTGGAGCGTCGGCGTAAACGTAACAAGGTAAAAAAGGAGGCTGAAAATGAAGAGAGCTTTGAAGTTCGCGCTGTTAGCTGGGGCAGGGTTTGTATTTACGGTTTCGGGTTCTGTTTTTGCGGCCTCTACGCCGTACCTTGAGCCGGGTTCAAATGAGGTGTATGAGTCGTATGAAGCGTATTTGGCGCATGAGGAAAGTGAGGTAATGGCGGTGCCCGCGTCCGTGCTGGCTCCGGCGCCGACGCCTATGGCATTGGCGGTAAGCAATGTAAATGCCATAAATAATATGCAGTTATTGGGCAGTTTTACCGGTGGAAGCATCTTTAACCAGTTGTTATCGCCAGCCGGGGCCGGTCCAGCCACGAATCTCGTTAATGTCAGCGGTACAATTGGTACTGTTAAAGCGGCAATGAATTTGACTAACGCAGTCGGCACGGTCGTAACAGCCACCGCTCCCAATGTTGGCGGAGCTAAAGCGGCCACCAATACTGTTACCGTGAGAAATGCAGTCAGTGGCGCTAAAGCGGCCACTAATACTGTTACCGCGAGCAATGCAGTCAGTGGCGCTAAAGCGGCTACTGCTACTGTAATTGCAAGCAACGCCGTTAGCGGCGCTAACGTAGTGAGCGGGCAAAGCGCAAATGGCGCGGTGGTAACGAATAATGCTCCAACTACAAATGAAGTTGCAACTGTAAATAACGCTGAAACCGTAAGCGGTGCGGCGGTCAGGGAAGAAAGCAGTAAGCCACAGCAGGCGCTTAACGCTAAAGGCGATACGGTTGTTGGCGAGGGTTCTTCTGATACGGCAATCAATGCTTTAAACGTGATTAATGAACCTGAAGGAATCTTTGGTTATTCTTACGCCGATATGATAGTAAAAGGCATTCAAGGTTCTGATGCCGCCCGTAGCATTGTGCCGTCTAATGGTTAAAGCTAAGCATAGCGTCTGACAGGCGCTTTCAGTTACGCCGGAAATGCAAACCGGCATAGAAGGTGCCAGTCAACGGTTGTTTTAATGAAATGGCGAGCCATGTGCTCGCCATTTTTTTTGTGCGAAAGACAATGCGTCAGACACAAATTACGGATGTTAGCCCTGTTGCTTTTCCCCGTCACCTATCTTTCTTTTTCAATGAAACCGCCAAGTCAATTTTTTAGCGCTCATCTTTTCTCTGCAGATTAGATAAGAAGCGCTATTTTATTTGAAGCTTGTTTCAAGATTGTATCAAACCTGATGTTACGTTAACGTAACATCATAACTGTTTGAAATTTAATGACAAAAATTACTTTACCATTAAATGGTATTCCTTGTGCGTAACAGCACTATTTTTAAGATGATGCAAAGCTTATATACTAAAAAAGTAAATAGATAACTAAAACAAGCAGTTATATTAAAGCAGGCGGAAACAGGCAATTTGGTATGTATATTGCTTAGTCATAATGCATAACTATTAGTGCTTGAGCAAGTATGCCTCTGTTGACATGTATTTTTACTGTTGGTTATTGTTGATTTTCATGGACAGCTGAGAATATAACGGCAACCGGGCGTATAAGCGGAAAGCAAGTGTGCTTCAAGAAGCCTCATAAAAAAGCAGAAAGGAGAAAGACTATGGCTGTAAAAGGGTTCTGGAAGTCAGGTCACCCGCCAACTCTATTTTGCGCGTTCCTGTACTTCGATTTTTGTTTCGCAATCTGGGTCATGAACGGTGCGATGGCGCCGTTCATAAGCGAGGAGTTCCACTTAACTCCCATGCAAAAAGGTTTTATGCTCTCAGTGCCGGTTCTCGCGGGCGCGTTCATGCGCTTCCCGACGGGCATACTCGCGCAGTATATTCAAAGAAAGTGGGCGGCAGTTCTGGAAATGGGCTTGATTTGCGTGGGTCTTGCCTACGGCTACTTCTTCGTCAACACGTACGATCAGGTGCTTTACATGGGCATTCCACTCGGTATCGCGGGCGCGAGCTTTGGCGTTGCAATATCGCTTGGTTCGGGCTGGTTTCCTCCCAAGTATAAAGGTCTGGCCGCAGGCATATCCGGCGCCGGCAACTCAGGCGCCGTTATAGCCATGTTGCTTGCGCCTCCGCTTGCGAAGAGGTACGGTTGGCAGTCTGTTTACGGGTATGCGATACTTCTTATGCTTGTGCCGTTATTCCTTATGATATTCGTTGCCAAGGAGCCGCCGGATCAGGAGAAGAAGAAGCTCAGCGATTATCTTAAGATACTTGTTGACAAAGACGCTTGGATATTCAACATCATCTACATAGTAACGTTTGGCGGTTACATCGGCCTTACGATGTTTCTGCCTACGTTCTTCCACGACCAATACGGCATAGCCAAAACGTCGGTCGGACAGTACGCGGCAGTAATCGCCATTATGGCGAGCATTTTGCGTGTTGCCGGCGGATGGGCCGCCGATAAAATCGGCGGAGTGCGCATGTTGAACTACTTGCTTGCGGCAATAGTTATTTGCTCGTTTGTAGCTAGCACGTTGCCGTCACCAGTAGTAATCACCGTTATTCTTGTAATTCTTTTCTCCGCGCTTGGCGCGGCAAACGGCTCCACGTTTCAGCTTGTCCCACTCAGGTTCCCTCATTCTACGCCTGTTGCCATGAGTCTTGTAGGAGAAGTCGGCGCCCTTGGCGGAGGCTTCTTGCCGTGGGCAATGGGTATTTCAAAGCAGTACTTAGGTTCGTTCAGCGGCGGGTTCATATTCTTCGCGTTGTTTGGCGTATTCGCATTTGTAATGTTGCTTGTGGTGCAGAAGAGATGGACGCGCACATGGGTCGGCGAGGGCGGCAAGGCTCGCCATCATGAAGAGACAAGCTACGAAACGCCTTGATTTCAAAATCGCGCGGGCCGGTTTTGTCGGCCCGCGCATTAACTTTTAAACAAAGCATAAAGGCCGATACCAAATGGAATTTAAAAACATTCTGTGCCCGATAGACGACACCGAACTCACCGACAAGGTGCTTGACGCGGCTGAGTATCTCGGCAAGCTCACTGACGCTAAAATAATTCTTTTGAACGTGGTTGAGAAGTGGTATAGGTCAGAGCCTTTAGTGACGGATTCGGAAGAATGGACGGCCATACACGAAGGCTGGCTTAAAGAAGGCCGTCAACTGCTTGCAGAGCGTGCCATGAAGCTTAAGGAGAAAGGCATAAAGCATATAGAGACCATTCTTGAAGACGGCGACGCGGCATATGAAATAATAGCTACCGCCAACCAGAAGAGGGCCGACCTTATAATCATGGCCACTCACAGGTACTCGCCAGTTGGCAAGCTTTTTATCGGAAGCGTTACCGACAAGGTTACTAAGAAGTCTCCTTGCCCCGTACTCTGGCTTTTTGAAAATAAGTAAGCTGAAATATCCGCAATAACGATTGACCGTCCTGATGCGCTTTTTAAGCGTATCAAGACGGTTTTTTTTGCCGTTTAAGTTGCTGTTTACAGCGCTTTCTTATGCTTGCGCCTGTTTTTAACTTGCTCATGCGCGCGGTGCAATATTAGCGTTTGCGCTTTTTGTTAATGCGCTTCTTTACCGTGTAAAACGGCTACGGCGTAGCCGGCTGTATGAATACTTTAACGTCATGCGGCTTGCCGCATGACGTTAAAGTTGGCG
>SCQA01000211.1 GCA_004298725.1 bacterium | reverse complement strand
TCCCCATCCGACTAACCAGCTCTGACACTGTCTTTTTCAAAATAGGGTGCATCAGCCCCGGCTCTATTTCAATAAGCGGGGTAAGCACAAACGACCTCTCATGCGCGTGAGGATGCGGTATTACGAGGTCGTCTTCCTTTATTATTCTGCTTCCATAAAATATTATGTCAAAATCAATCACGCGCGGCCCCCACTTAGGACCGTCTTTTCTGCCCATGTCAGCCTCTATATTTTTTAAAATGGACATAAGCGTGCGCGGGTCGCACGAAGTTTCAGCCTCCACGGCGCAGTTTATAAAGTTGGGTTGATCGCGCACGCCCCACGGCTCTGTTTCGTAAAGACTGCTGATTTTAACGACCCTTACCGACGGTATGCGCGAAATATTGGCAATAGCCTGAGTGCAATTGGCGCGCCTGTCTCCAAGATTAGAACCGATGGCTATATAGACCCTTTCAATCATGGTATGTACCGCCCCTTAACCGGCAAAGAGCCGTGCCACAGCAGACGAGGCATGACAGACTGCCGCCTCGTATATTCCGCTACAGAGACAGATTTCAAATCTTTCTCTGCCTTGCTTCGTACACCGCTAAAATTTAAGCTCAAGAGCTGACAGCCTCTTTTTCATCTCCTCGATAACCCTGAACTCGTCCTCTTTATCCTTTGCCGAGAAGGTCGCGGAAAAACGGAGGTAGCTCCCGCAGTCGTCCCACGGCACGGTTGATATATGCGCCTGTTTAATTAAAAACTCAGACACTTCTTCCGCGTTTTCAAACATAACTGTCTTCTTGGCGCTCTTTGGCGCTCTAACGTAAAGGTAGAACGAGCCTTTGGGCAGTTTCGCCTCGAAGCCGCATTCATTAAGGGCGTCAACCATCAAAGCGAGCCTGCGCTTGTACTTAACGGCTATTTTTTCAGTTATCTCGGTATGGTCAAGCGCGTACACGCCGGCCTTCTGTATGGCGATGAACTGCCCTGAATCGTAATTGTCCTTGACGTTAGCGAACGCGCTGATAACTTTCTCATTGCCGGCAAGGAAGGCCAGCCTCCAGCCTGTCATGTTGAACGCCTTTGAAAACGAGTGTATTTCAACGCCGACTTCCTTGGCGCCGTCTACGGACAAAAAGCTGAGCGGCTTTGCGTCGTAAGAGAGCGCGGCGTACGCGGCGTCATGCACTATTATAATCTTTCTCTTTTTGGCGAATTCAATTGCCTTTTGAAAAAACTCGACCGTGGCGGTCGCGCCCGTGGGATTATTCGGGTAATTGAGGTACAACAGCTTCGCTCCCTTAAGTTCCTTTTCAGTAAGAGCGTCAAGGTCCGGCAAAAAGCCGTTTTCCTCGCTTAAAGGAAGACTGACGACTCTGCCGCCGTTCCACAGAGTATGCGTCGCCAGCACCGGATAACCGGGTATGGTCATCAGGGTAGCGTCGCCGCTGTTAATAAAAGCGTCCGGCAACATGGCAAGCGCAGGTTTCGAGCCTATAGAGTGTATCACCTCTTTTACCGGGTCAATGCCGGTAACGCCGTAAATCTTCTCGAGGTATTTTACAGCCGCGTCTTTTAATTCCTGAATACCGTTGTCGGCATAGCCGCGGTTTTCAGGCTTGGCGCACTCAAACTTCAACGCCTCCACTACCACCGGAAAAGCCATTTCATCAGGCTCGCCGACGCCTAAATCAAGAAGCTCCATTGACGGGTTGGCCTTCTTAGCCTCGGCCTTTGCCCTTTTTATCTTCTCGAATTTGTAAATCTTCGTTCCCTTGCCAAAGCCTTTTCCTCCTATTCTCT
This sequence comes from bacterium, assembly GCA_004298725.1. Taxonomy (GTDB): domain Bacteria; phylum Desulfobacterota; class GWC2-55-46; order GWC2-55-46; family GWC2-55-46; genus SCQA01. The sequence continues at coordinate 8,019 of SCQA01000211.1, read as the reverse complement.
CGGCGAAAAGCCCTTGAATATAATCCTCTGACATCTTTGTAACCCCCTTGCAGTTGCTTTGCGTGTTTCTGAAAAACATCAACGACGAATGATTCGTAGCCATTGGATAAAATAAAAACTCAACAAGCTAACCCCTCGCCGCTAACCGCTATCCGTACTATTTTCCAGCCACAGTATTTATGAGACTTCCTATGCCGGCTATCCTCACTTCAACGGTATTATCAGGCTTCATCTTTCCAACGCCGGACGGCGTGCCCGTGGCTATGACGTCGCCCGGCTTTAAAGTCATCACATGCGAAATAAAGCTCAGCAGTTCAAATACGTTGAATATCATGTCGGCTGTTGAGCTGTCCTGCCTCTTTTCTCCGTTAAGGTAAGTCTCTATGCGCGCGTCTAACGGGTTTAGCCCGGTTTCTATCCACGGCCCCATGGGAGCGAACGTGTCAAACCCCTTGGCCCTTGTGTACTGGATGTCCTTGCCTTGCAGGTCTCTTGCCGTTACGTCGTTAAAGCAAGTATAACCTAATACATATTCGGGCGCGTCAATCGCTGAAACGTCTTTGGCCGCCCGGCCTATTACCACGGCAAGCTCCCCTTCATAGTCAACCCTTCTTGACATATGCGACGGATATACTATTTTACAGCCCGCCCCAATCACCGCCGTGGAAGGCTTTAAAAACAGCATTGGCTCCTCGGGAAGCGGCTTGTTGAACTCCGCCGCGTGCGCCCTGTAATTAAGCCCTACCGCGACTATCTTTGACGGCTCGCACGGCGCAAGAATTGTTACATTAGCCAGCTCATGGCTTTTGTCTGTTTTTTCAGCCGCGCCCGCGAAACCGCCTTCAAAAGGGCCTTTGCCAAGTTCAAAAACAAAGCCACCCTCGACTATGCCGTAGAAGACATTGCCTCTTTCAGAACACCTTGCTATCTTCATTTTTTTGCGCTTTTTTTGCCGGCCATTTCGACCATTGACCGTATCTTAAGCCGCAAGGCGTTTATCTTTATAAAACCTTCGGCGTCTTTCTGGTCATACACCGTATCTTCTTCAAACGTTGCAAAGTCCGGGTGATACAGCGATTTTTCCGCCTTTCTGCCCGCAACGTAAACGCCGCCCTTATAAAGTTTAACCCTCGCAATGCCTGTTACGCCCGCAGTCGCCGTGTCCACAAGGGCCTGAAGCGCCGTCCTTTCAGGCGAATACCAGTAGCCGTTATACACAAGCTCCGCGTAGCGCGTAATCATGCCGTCTCTCAAATGCATAAGCTCTCTGTCCATTGTAAGCGACTCAACCGCTCTTCTCGCCGAGTGCAATATGGTTCCGCCCGGCGTTTCATACACCCCGCGCGACTTCATACCGACGTACCTGCTTTCAACCATGTCAACGCGCCCCACGCCGTGTTCTCCGCCAAGTTCATTAAGCCTTTTAAGAAGGCTTGCAGGCGACAACGTCTTGCCGTTTACCGACACAGGGTCACCGTTTTTAAAGCCTATCTCCGCGTACGCGGGCTTATCAGGGGCCTTTTGCGGCGACACCGTCAGCACGTACATATCTTCAGGCGGCTCGGCCCACGGGTCTTCAAGTATGCCGCCCTCAAAACTTATATGAAATAAATTCCTGTCGGAACTGTACGGCTTGCTCTTTGTAACCGGCACAGGTATGCCGTGCAGAGTCGCGTAATGCACAAGCTCGGCCCTGCCCTTCATCTTCCACTCCCTCCACGGGGCAATAACCTTTATATGCGGGTTAATGGAATAATACGTAAGCTCAAAACGAACCTGATCGTTGCCCTTGCCGGTGGAGCCGTGCGACACACAGCAGGCCTTTTCCTTTTGGGCTATTTCCATTTGCGCCTTTGCTATAAGAGGCCGCGCAATAGAAGTGCCGAGAAGGTACGTCCCTTCATACGCGGCTCCAGCGCGAAGCATGGGGAATACAAAATCTTTCACGAACTCTTCCCTCAAGTCTTTCACATAAACCTTGCTCGCGCCGGTGTTAATCGCTTTTTTCTTAACTTCGTCCACCTCCGCGCCCTGACCTATGTCGGCGCAAAAGGCCACAACTTCACACCCGTACTCCTCTATCAACCACTTCATAATCACTGAAGTGTCAAGCCCGCCTGAATAAGCAAGCACAACGCGTTTGACATTTTTAGCCATTAAAAAACTCCTTCTCTAATTTAATCGCGGCAACAAAACAACAAAAGATAACTCAAGCGCTCAGCGCATAAGATATTCAAGAATGGCCTTTTGCATATGAAGCCTGTTTTCAGCCTCATCGAGCACGCACGAATTCGGCCCCTCGATAACGTCGTCGGTTATCTCTTCGCCCCTGTGCGCGGGCAGGCAGTGCAAAACAATGGCGTCTTTCCTGGCAAGGCCGAGTATTCTTGAATTAATCTGATAATCTTTGAATGCCTCTTTTCTCTTTTCAGCCTCGGCCTCCTGCCCCATTGACGCCCATACGTCGGTATTTAAAACGTCCGCGCCTTTAGCGGCATCTTCAGGAGTTTTAACTATCGTCACGTTGGCGCCGGCGGCCTTTAAAATCTTTTCATCGGGCAAATGCCCGGCAGGGCAAGCGAGCTTTAGCTTGAAACCGAGTATTCCGGCGGCCTCTATCCATGAATTCGCCATGTTGTTGCCGTCGCCTATCCAACAGACGTTTACGCCCTCGTAACCGCCTTTCTTCTCGACAATCGTTAAAATATCGGAAAGCACCTGACACGGATGGTGCAAGTCCGTAAGCCCGTTTATTACCGGTATAGTTGAATGAGCGGCGAACTCTTCTATTATATCGTGCCCGAACGTCCTTATTACCATGGCGTCAACATACCTTGACATAACGCGCGCGGTGTCTTTTACCGGCTCGCCCCTGCCTATCTGCGAATCCCTATGGCTTATGAATATGGCGCTTCCGCCAAGCTGAATCATGGCAACCTCGAAGGAAACGCGCGTGCGCGTTGACGACTTTTCGAATATAAGCCCAAGCACCTTGCCCCTTAAAGCATGATGGGCAATGCCCCGCTTAAGCCTTTGCTTGACGTCTAACGCAATTTTCAGCAGACCGTCTATTGTTTTCTTGTCAAAATCAGATATTGTTAAAAAATGCATCTTCGCTTACTCTCCGGAAAATATCCCTGAATTATTTATACCGCTTTTTTCTATGCTCTTTCGTATACGACTAAAACAATGAACTGCTCCAGCCCTACGGCTTCCCCGCTAACCCGGCCTTCTCAATTACAGGCTTTAAAATGCCCATCATTTCGTCAACTTCCTCTTTTGTTACCGTAAGCGCCGGTATAAAGCGCAAAGTGGTATCGCCCACGCAATTTATAAGCAACCCCTTTTCAAGGCACGCCTTTACTATCTCCGAACCCTTTACACCCTCTTCAAGCTCGACGCCTATGATAAGCCCTTTGCCGCGCACCTCTTTTATGAACTTATGCTTGGCTTTAAGGCCTTCAAGCCCCTGGAAAAGGTACTCGCCCATCTTGCGGCAGTTTTCAAGCACGCCGGTCTCAAGCGTTGTTTTCATTGCGGCCACGGCCGCGCTTGCGGCAAGCGGGTTGCCTCCGAAAGTCGAGGCATGGGTGCCGGGCGTAAACGCGCGAGCGACTTCATCGGTTGCGACCATGGCGCCCATGGCAACGCCGCCAGCAAGCCCCTTGGCAAGCGTCATTATATCCGGCGTAACGCCGTAATGCTCGTGAGCGAATAGCTTACCGGTTCTGCCCATGCCGGTCTGCACTTCGTCAAGTATTAAAAGAATGCCGGACTTTACGCACAGCTCTTTAAGGCGTTTTAAATAATCGCCTGACGGCACGTTGACCCCGCCCTCGCCCTGTAGGGGCTCAAGCATGACTGCGGCGGTGTTGGCGTTAACAGCCTTTTCAACGGCGCCGATGTCGTTAAACGGCACGTAAGTGAACTTTTCAAGAAGCGGCTCGAACCCGAGGTGAAACTTTTTCTGCCCCGTAGCCGCGAGCGCGGCAAAAGTCCTTCCGTGAAAGGACTTTTCCATGGTGATTATCTGAAACCTGCCCTCGCCTTTAAGGCTGAAGTATTTTCTCGCAAGTTTTATGGCCGCTTCGTTGGCCTCTGCGCCGGAGTTGCAAAAAAACGCCTTGTCCGCGAACGAATTGGCTGTAAGAAGCTCGGCAAACCTTGCCTGCGGCTCTATGTGATACAGGTTGGATATGTGTATGAGCTTTTCAGCCTGTAGCTGCACGGCCTTTACAACCGCGGGGTGGCAATGCCCGAGGTTGCACACGGCAAGACCCGCCGTAAAATCAAGGTATCGCCTGCCGTCAGCGTCCCACACTTCGCGCCCGCTTCCCTTTACAAGGGCAAGCGGAAAGCGCCCGTAAGTGTTCATTACGTGTTTGGAGGTCAGCTCCATTATTTCCGCGTTAGTCAATTTACAAGTCCTTCCTTATTTTTTTACTGTGGCGGTTTTAACCCTTGCCCCACCCTTACTAACTAAAGACGTAGTGCGAGGCGGTTGCCTCGCTTATTGCAATTCAGCTTCGTAGGGTGGGCATGGCCCACCATTTTTAATAACAAGCAGATATTTTGGTGGGCGGTGCCCACCCTACGAATGTCTTTACACGTCATAAGTCAACTCCATTATCAGTTATCGGTTATCAATGAGTTATAGGCCTACGAGCCACTCGGCGCTTTATCAGGAAATCTCTGATTAATTCTTTTCCCCAGTCAAAATTTATTAGGTATCAATTCTGAGCTGTCTTTTCCGACAACCGTTAGCTGTCTTTTCCTTACCTTTACCCCTCACCCTACCCTCTCCCAAGAAAGGGATTGACATCCCGCAAGGGGAGAGGAGAAAAAAAGAAATTAATCAGAGCTTCCTTAATTAGAAGCGTAGTGAGAGGCGAGGCTAACCTCGCTTATTGCAATTCAGACAAGTAACACAGCGAGGCGACCGCCTCGCGCTACGTTCATAAGCAAAATACACACAAACTTTTCTGATTAACCACATTTGCATCAGTTTTTAAGCCCTATGGCGGTGCCTATTCCGGCATCGGTGAATATTTCAAGAAGCATCGCGTGCTCCACCCTGCCGTCTATAATATGCGCCGCACGCACGCCTCCGGCTACCGCCTCCATGCAGCACTTCAGTTTGGGTATCATGCCGCCCACTGCGACTTTTTTGGTTATAAGCGAGCGCGCCTGCGAAAGCGTAAGGCTCGATATAAGCGTTTTATCCTTGTCAAGAACCCCTGCTACGTCCGTAAGAAGAATAAGTTTCTCGGCGTTAAGGGCGCTTGCCACTGTGCCGGCAACGGTATCCGCGTTTATATTGTAGGTCAGGCCGTCAAGCCCGCCGCCTACCGGCGCTATAACCGGAATAAAGTTGCTTGCCTCAAGCGACGTTATAACGGACGGGTTTATGGAATCAACGCCGCCTACAAAGCCCATCTCTTCGCCCTTTACCACGAGTTTCTTGGCGGTAATAAGGCCGCCGTCCTTGCCGCCAAGGCCCACGGCCCTGCCGCCGTAGTAATTTATAAGCCCGACTATTTCTTTATTTATTTTGCCAACAAGTATCATCTCGACGACGTCCATCGTGTCGGCGTCGGTCACGCGGATGCCGTTTACAAAGCGCGTCTCTTTGCCGAGCTTCTTTAAAAGCACGCCTATCTGCGGGCCGCCGCCGTGCACTATCACAGGGTTTATACCCACGTACTTGAGAAGCACCACGTCTCGCGCGAAGCTCTGCTTAAGCTTGTCGTCGGTCATGGCCGCGCCGCCGAACTTTATGACGATCGTCTTGCCGGCGAACCCCCTGATGTACGGAAGCGACTCAAGAAGCACCTTTATCTTTTTGATATTTTCTTTCATACGAAGTCTCCGACAAGCAACACGCAACCGTTTAAAAACCCTCTACCCAAAGCCAAAGATTGAAATACCGCGACACACCGCCTGCAAACGCTAATTCGCCGCGCGGATGTCACGGTCAAGAAGTTCTTATAAAATATACCGCGACAAATCCTGATCTTTAACTATGTCGGAAAGCCGCGCACGGACATATTCCCTGTCTATTACGAGGCTTTTGGCCTCCATGTCCGGCGCACAAAAAGATATGTCGTCAAAGACTCTTTCAAGCACAGTATGGAGCCTTCGCGCGCCGATGTTTTCCATGCTCTCGTTGACCGTTGTCGCTATGGCGGCTATTTCAGCTATGGCGCCGTCGTCATATATTATATCTATGCTCTCGGTGGCAAGCAATGCCGCGTATTGTTTTAAAAGTGCGTTCTCCGGCTCGGTCAGTATGCGAACGAAATCGGCCTCTCCAAGAGGAGTAAGCTCCACCCTTATAGGGAACCTGCCCTGAAACTCCGGTATAAGGTCGGACGGCTTTGCCACGTGGAACGCGCCTGAAGCTATAAAAAGTATGTGGTCCGTCTTTACCATGCCGTATTTCGTTGAAACCGTGGAGCCTTCAACTATGGGCAGAAGGTCCCGCTGAACGCCTTCTCTTGAAATATCCGGCGATGCGCCTGTCTGCCTGCCCGCTATCTTGTCTATTTCATCAATAAAAACTATGCCGGACTGCTCAACCCTTTCAATGGCGTCTTTTACAACCTTGTCCATGTCAATAAGCCGCTGGGCCTCTTCCTGCGTAAATATCTCAAGCGCCTCGGCGGGCTTTACCTTTCTCTTCTTCTTTTTCTTGGGAAACATATTTGAAAACATGTCGCTTAGGCCCGATGAATCAAGGTTGTCAACGCCGCCCGCGTTTAATATTTCCACCACCGGCGTCTTTTGCTCGGTTACTTCCACTTCAACGGTTCTGTCGTCAAGCCTGCCTTCGCGAAGTAGCGCGCGGAGCTTCTCCCGTGTTGTCTTTTGAAGGTCTCTTTCGCCCTGCAACCTCTCTTGGTCAATTGCCTGATAAGGCGCGGCGGTTACCGGCGGAAGAAGGCTGTCAAGAAGCCTTTCTTCGGCGCAGTCCCTTGCGCGCTCAAGCACGGAGGCCTTTTCTTCGTCTTTAATCATCTTAACGGCAAGCTCGGTCAGGTCTCGTATTATGCTCTCCACGTCGCGCCCCACATAGCCTACTTCCGTGAATTTGCTCGCCTCCACCTTTATAAACGGCGCCTCGGCAAGCTTGGCAAGCCGCCTTGAAATTTCCGTCTTGCCGACTCCGGTGGGGCCTATCATTATTATATTTTTAGGCGATATTTCGTCCCTTAAAGGCGGCTTTACCTGTTGCCGCCTCCACCTGTTTCTAAGCGCTATTGCAACCGCCCTTTTGGCCTCGGCCTGCCCTATTATGTACTTGTCAAGCTCAGAAACTATTTCTCTTGGTGTAAAACTTTTCATGATCAGACGAGTTCCTCGACTGTAATCTTGTCGTTGGTGTAAATGCAAATTTCCGAAGCGGCCTTCAAGGCCTCCTCGGCAACCTGCCGGGCGGTTAAGTCCGTATGCCGGAGTAACATCTTGGCGGCGCTAAGCGCGTACGGCCCGCCGGAGCCTATGGCGGCTATGCCTTCTTCAGGCTCGATAACGTCGCCGCTACCGGATATAACGAACATATGCTCCTTGTCCGCCACAATCAGAAGCGCTTCAAGCCGCCTGAGTATTTTGTCGGTTCTCCAGTCCTTGGCAAGCTCCACCGCCGCCCTTGTGATGTTGCCGCGATGCTCGTCAAGCTTGGCGTCAAACTTATCGAAAAGCGTCATGGCGTCGGCGGTTGAACCTGCAAAACCCGCAAGCACGGAGCCGTCACGCATTTTACGCACCTTAACGGCGGTGTGCTTCATTACCGTTGGGCCGAGCGTTACCTGACCGTCTCCGGCTATGGCCGCCTTATTGCCACGCCTTATTGCTATAACCGTAGTACCGTGAAATTCTATAGGCACTTAATTCTCCTATTTCAATACGCGCTTACTTGCTACGAAACCTCTGATTAATTCTTTTGTGCAATCAAAAGGTATCGGGTATAAATTCCGAGATGTCTTTTCCTCACCTTTACCCCTCACCCTACCCTCTCCC
>SCQA01000210.1 GCA_004298725.1 bacterium | reverse complement strand
TGCCGGGCCTGTGCCCGGCCATAGCCTCCTGAAAAGTTTCACGCACAAGGCCGGCGTCTATGTTAGCCTCAATGCTCACCTTGTATGCCTCTACGTCACGCGCGCCCGGCTCGGTCGCACCCGGCTCTGCTTCCGGCACCGTAGCCTCTTCCTGCCCCTCGGAAAGCACCTTATAATTTAAAACATAATTTATGTAGCTTAATGCCGCGCTCTCCAATATTGCGGGCGTTGGCGCGGCGCCCTCGTCTTTTATAATAATCTTGACCGCTTCCATCACGGCTTTCTTCAGCGCGTCTTCCACGGCCATTTTTTTAATATCAACGTTGTCCTCAACCTTTGCCTCGGCCCTGCCGTCGGCTTTCACGGTTACAAACTCCGGCTCGCCTGAATACGCGCCGACCGGCAAAAGAAGCGCGCAAAACGCTAAGAGCGCCGCAAAAATAAGACGGATATTCATCCGAGATGCTCCCTTATAAGTCTGATTACCATATCTTTATTTTCCAATGAAAACCATCTTATTTCCGTATCTTTTCCAAACCACGTCAACTGACGCTTTGCGTAATGCCGCGTATTCCTCTTTAAAAGCCGTATTGCCTCGCCATAAGAGACGTTGCCGCTTATATGCGCGCACATCTCTTTATAACCCAATCCGGCCATCGGCTTCAAGGACGGCGAATAACCTTTGCCCAAAAGGCCTTTTACCTCGTCAAGAAGGCCGGCAGACAGCATTGCGTCAACCCGTTTTTCGATTGAGGCGTACAACAAAGCCCTTTCCCTGACAAGCCCTATCTTTAACGCGTTATACGGGCTTTGGGAAAAAGCGTGCGCCCTTTTCAGCTCCGACATCGGCGTTTTTGAAAGACAGTAAACCTCAAGGGCGCGCACAACCCGTTGCAAATTATTCGGGTGAATAACGGCCGCGCTCTCCGGGTCAACGTCTTTCAGCTTCGCGTGCACGGCTGAACTTCCGTAAAGCTCAGCCTCCCTTAGAAGCTCCTCCCTTAAACCGGCATCGCCCTCAGGGCCGTCAAACATGCCTTTTGTAAGCGCCTTTATATAAAGGCCGGTGCCGCCCACTACAAAAATATTTTTGCCTCTTGAACTTATTTCAGCTATCTTCCGGGCGGCGTCGGCCTTAAAACGCGCCGCGGTATAATTCTCGTCAGGCTCCGCGATATCAATTAAATGGTGAACTGCCTTCCGCCTTTCTTCCTGCGACGGCTTTGCCGTGCCTATGTCCATGCCTTTATAAACCTGCATGGAATCCGCGCTTATTATTTCAGCGTTGAAAACAGGGGCCAGCTCCAGCGCGAGGGCGCTTTTGCCGGACGCGGTCGGCCCGCATATAACGGCTATTTTTATCTTTTCCATTCAAGCAAGCGGCGCTACCTTTTAAACATGGCCTCGATGTCTTTTCTTGTAAACTTCTTCACCACCGGCCTGCCGTGCGGGCAATAGCCTGAAAAATCAACGCGCGCAAGCTTTGTCAGCAGAGCCTGCGCCTCTTGGGGCGCAAGCGTTCTTAGCCCGCGTATGACGCTATGGCAGGCTATCCGCATTAGCGCGTCCTCTATGCGGCACTCTGCCCTTGAACTTCCGCCCACGCGGACTATCTCAGCAGAGAGGTCTTTAATAAGGCCGTCCGCCCGCTTGCCTGCCAAAATATCCGGAACGGACTTGATGAGAAAGCTCTCCCCCGCGCCGCCCGGAGACGGCCCGAACGGAATTACCTCAAACCCAAGCCTTAAAAGCTCGCCAGACGCGTGAGAAAGAGCTTCGCATTCCTCCGGTGTTGCCTCAAAACGCTCCGGCAAAAGAAGCATTTGCCTTTTAAAATCGCCGCCGCCCATGTAAAGCTTTTTTAGCTGTTCATAAGCGCACCTTTCCTCGGCGCCGTGCTGGTCAATGATGAAAAAATATCCGTCCGGCGACTCGGCCACAAGAAACTCGCCCCATATCTGCCCGACCGGCCTTAAACCGGCAAGTTCCGGCGTTTTAACGTCAGTTGAAAAGCCCGCGTCCGCAGTGTCTGCAACATCGCCCTGAAAAAGCCCTGG